>NZ_JBJLSJ010000020.1:0-93815 GCF_050871975.1 Kineococcus rugosus
CCGCCCCCCGCGCCGCCCCCGCCCCCGCCGCACCCCATCGCGGGCGGGCGGTGGGGCGGGGGGGGGCCCCCCCCCCGCCCCCCCCCCCCCCCCCCCCCCCCCCCTCCTCGAGGCGGATCAGCGGCAGCAGCGCACCGCGCAGGCGGTACACCTTCGCGCCGCCGACGTCCTCGATGGCCTTGCTCATGCGCTCGGTGTCCAGGCTCACGAGCTCGAGCAGGTTCACCTGGGGCATGGCGTAGCGCTGACCGGCGCACTCGACGGTCAGGGCCGGCACGATCGCCAGCGTCAGCGGGATCCGCAGCCGCCAGACGGTGCCCTGGCCGGTGACGGACTCGACGTCGACGGAACCGCCGATGCGCTCGATGTTCGTCTTCACGACGTCCATGCCGACGCCGCGGCCGGAGACGTTCGTGACCTTCGCGGCGGTGGAGAACCCGGGCAGGAACAGGAACTGGAGGATGTCGTTCGGGGTGAGCGACTCCAGCTTGGCCGCGGAGACCAGGCCCTTCTCGACGGCCTTGGCGCCGATGACGACCGGGTCGATGCCCTTGCCGTCGTCCTTGATCTCGACGACGACCTGACCACCCTCGTGCGCGGCGCGCAGCTTCAGGGTGCCGACCTCGTTCTTGCCGGCGGCGCGGCGGGTCTCGGGCGACTCGATGCCGTGGTCGACCGCGTTGCGGACGATGTGGGTCAGCGGGTCCTTGACCGCCTCGAGCAGGGTGCGGTCGAGCTCGGTCTCCCCGCCCTCCATCTCCAGCTTGATCTTGCGGCCGAGCATGTTGCCGAGGTCGCGGACGACGCGGGGCAGCTTGGACCACAGGTGGTCGATGGCCTGCATGCGGGTCCGCATGACCGTCTCCTGCATCTCGCTGGCGACGAGGTTCAGGCGGTGGCAGGCGCGGGTGAGGTCCTCGTCGCGCAGCGCGCCGGCGCGCTGGAGGATCTGGTTGCGGGCCAGGACGAGCTCGCCGGCCTGGCGGACCAGGGACTCCAGGAGCTCGACGTCGACGCGGATGGTGGCCTCGGCGGCGGACGCCTTCTCCGAGGGGGCGCCACCGGCGGGCGCGGCGGGCGCGGCAGCGGGGGCCGGGGCCGGCGCGGGAGCCGGCGCGGGAGCCGGCGCGGGAGCCGGAGCCGGAGCGGCGGGGACCTCGGCGACGGGCGCGGGGGCGACCTCGGGCTCGGGCTCGGCGACGGCCTCGACGACGGGGGCGGGCTCGGGCTCGACGACGGGCTCGGGCTCGGCGACGGCCTCGACGACGGGGGCGGGCTCGGCGACCGGCGCGGGCGCGGCCTCGGCGACCGGCGCGGCGGGGACCTCGACGCCGGCGGCGTCGGAGGCCGGCAGGACCGGGACGTCGCCGTCGAGCACGGCGCGGATGGCGGCGACGACGGCGGAGACCTCGACGCCGTCCTCGCTGTGCGAGGACTCGATGGAGGACAGCAGCGCGCGGATGGTGTCGACCATGCGCAGCAGGACGTCGGTGGTGACCGGCGTCATGACGAGCTGGCCGTCGCGCAGCCGCGCCAGCAGGTTCTCCCCGACGTGCGCGACCGACTCCAGGCGCGAGAACGCCAGGAAGCCGGAGGTGCCCTTGATCGTGTGGATGGTCCGGAAGACGCTCGCGAGCAGCTCGCGCGAGCCGGGCTGCTGCTCCAGCGCGACGAGGTCGGAGTCCAGCTGGTCCAGGTTCTCGTAGCTCTCGACCAGGAACTCCTGGACGATCTCGTCCATGTCGTCCACGTGGACTCCGCTTCTCGCGTAGGGACGGTCCCCGGGCGGGACCGCGGTGCGTCACTTGCTCTAGATGCCCATCGGCATCCGCGGGCGAAAGCTGAAACCCACCCGGACGGCGCAGCGCGCCTCAGGCCGGCGCCGCGCCCACGGACGGGCAGGGCCCGGGCAGGACCAGGTCGCCGGGCGCCACCGGGCGGGCGAACAGGAAGCCCTGGCCGGCGTCGCAGGAGTCGGCGACGAGGCGGTGCAGCTGGTCGTTCTCCTCGATGCCCTCGGCGACGACGCCGAGGTCGAAGCTGTGCGCGGCGGAGATCACCAGGCGCACCAGGTCGGCGTGCCCGGGGCCGGGCGTCGCGACGAAGCTGCGGTCGATCTTCAGGACGTCCACGGGCAGCTCGGGCAGCTGCCCGATGGAGGTGTAGCCGGTGCCGAAGTCGTCGATGGCGATCTTCACGCCCAGGGCGCGCAGGGCCCGCAGCTGGTCCAGGGCGGAGGGCACGTCGACGAGCACCGTCTCGGTGATCTCCAGGGTGAGGCGGGTCGGATCGACCCCGGAGGCGGCGAGCGCGTCGGCGACGTCCTCCAGGAGGTGGCGGCCGGCGAGGTGGCGCCCGGAGACGTTGACGGCCACGCCCAGCCCGGCGAGCTCCCCGCCGTCGGCGGCGTCCCAGCGGGTGAGCTGGTCCAGGGCCGCGCCCAGGGCCCAGCGGCCGAGGTCGCAGACCAGGTCGGACCGCTCGGCGGTGGGGATGAAGGCGTCGGGGGGCACCAGGCCGTGCCCGGGCCGTGCCCAGCGCACGAGGGCCTCGACGCCGGTGGCGCGGCCGGTGACGAGATCCAGGACGGGCTGGTAGTGCAGCAGCAGCTCCCCCTCCTCCAGGGCCCGGCGCAGGGCGTCCTCGGTCTCGGCCTGCTCGGCCAGCTCCCGGCGCAGGTCCTCGTCGAAGACCTCCACGACCCCGCGCCCGGACTCCTTGGCGCGGTAGGCGGCGGCGTCGGCGTCCTGCAGCAGCCGTTCCGGGGTGGTGCCGGGGCCGCTGATCGCGACGCCGACGCTGGCGCCGACGCGCGCGGTGCGGTCGCCGACGCGGACGGGTGCGGAGACGGCGGCGATGAGCCGCTGCCCGAGCTCGACGAGCTGGCGGTGGTCCTCGGCGGGCTCGACGAGGACGACGAACTCGTCCCCGCCCAGGCGGCACACCGCGTCCCCGCCGCGCACGGTCGCCTCCATGCGGGCGCTGACGACGCGCAGCAGCTCGTCGCCGGCGGCGTGGCCGAGGCTGTCGTTGACGGCCTTGAAGTGGTCGAGGTCGACGAAGAGCAGCCCGACGGCGCGGCCGGTGCGGCCGGCGCGGTGCATGGCCCGCTCGATGAGGGTCCCGGCCCCGGCGCGGTTGGGCAGCTCGGTCAGCGCGTCGTGGGAGGCCTGGTGGGCCAGGCTCACCTGCAGCCGCTCCCGCTCGTGGATGGCGCTGATCATCTGGGTGATGGAGGAGTGCACGACCGCGCCGAGGGACCCGGCCAGCGGTTCCTGCACGACCTCGGCCTCGAGGTCGCCGTCGGCGACGGCCTGGGCCTGGGCCTGCACCCGCCGCAGGCCGGCCACGGTGGCGGCCAGGCCCCGGGCGACGCTGCGCACCTCCCGGGGCCCGGCCTCGACGACGTCGAGGCGCTCGCCGTGGTGGTCGCGGTCCAGCTCGCCGTCGCGCACCGCCTCGGCCTGGCGGGCCAGGCGGCGCAGCGGGGCGGCGATGAAGCGGTGCACCACGGCCGCGACGCCGGCGGTGACCAGCAGCAGGACCAGGACGATGAGCAGGAAGGCGTGCAGCTCGGCCTCGGTGCGGCGGGCGGGCAGGGCGGTGGCTTCGACGGCGCGGGCGCCGGCGGTGTCCACCGCCGCGCGCAGGGCCGCGTCGCGGTCGCTGTTCGCGGTGGTCAGGGTGAGGAACCGCTCCAGCGGCAGCGCGACCTGGGAGGTGGCGGCGGTGTCGAGGAGGGCGTCGACCTGCCGGGCGGCGTCGCTGCCGGTGGCCGCGCGCCACGTCGTCACGGTCGCGGGGTCGGCGCGGGCGGTGAGGACGGCGTCGGCGGCGCGGTAGCCGCCCCAGGCCTGCAGGAAGGCGGAGCGGGCCGCGGCCCGTCCCTCCTCGGGCACCGACAGCGACCCCAGGAGCAGCGGGACCTGCAGGCTGGCGGCGGTGGCGGCCTCCTGGGCGCGGTCGAGGTCCTGGACGGCGCGGGCGCCGGGACCGTCGAGGGACTGGTCGCGGGCGGCGTCGAGGTGGTCGTCGACCCGGTCGGCGAGGTCGGCGACGACGGCGCGGTAGCGGGTGAAGAGGTCGGTGGTGTCGCCGCCGGCGGCGGCGAGGGCGCGCAGCCGGGCGACCTCGGCGGCGGCGGCGCCGGCCTCGGGCGCGGCGGTGGTGCCGGCGGTGGCGGCCACGGCGGCGTCGGTGGCGGCCTGCGCGGTGCGCAGCTGCCCGGTGATGGCCGGGCCGGCGAGGGCGGTGATGCCGGACAGGGCCGCGGGGTCCAGGCCGGACGCGGCGGCGGCGGCGGGGTCGGCGAGGACGGCCTGCCCCAGGACGGGCACGACCTCCTGGGCGACGCCGCCGCGCACGGCGTCCAGCAGGGCCGCGGCGCGGACCTGCGCGGCGGCGGTGGCGGCGGCGCGGGAGACGTCGTGGCTGGCGTCCACGGCCAGCGCGACGGCCCCGCCCAGGCCCACGACGGGGACCAGGACCAGCGCCAGGAGGCTGCGCTGCAGGGACGGGACCGACCAGCCGGGGCGCGAGAGCTGCACGGTCGTGGATCGGCGCGCGGGGCGCCCGGCTCAAGGTCGCGGGCCGGGCTTCCCCCGAACGCACGAGGGCCGGCTCCCCGGTGGGGAGCCGGCCCTCGCGGGGGTCGGGCGGTCAGGCGCCGGCGTTGAGGCGGGCGAGCGCCGTCTGCACGAGGGTGATGAGGCTGTGCTTCGTCGCGGCCTTGGACCGGGCGTCGGTGTAGACGAGCGGGACGTGGTCGGGGACGGCGAGCGCTTCGCGGACGGAGTCCAGCTCGTGCTGGGCGACGCCGTCGAAGCAGTTGACGGCGACGACGAACGGGATGCCGCGGGACTCGAAGTAGTCCACCGCCGGGAAGCACTGGTCGAGGCGGTCGGTGTCGACGAGGACGACCGCGCCGATGGCGCCCTTGACCAGGTCGTCCCACATGAAGAGGAACCGGTCCTGGCCGGGGGTGCCGAACAGGTACAGCCACAGGTTCCCCGGCAGCGCGATGCGGCCGAAGTCCATGGCGACCGTGGTGGAGGTCTTGCGGTCGGAGTTCAGGCCCGCGTCGTCGACGCCGACCGAGTGCTCGGTCATGGCGGCTTCGGTGCGCAGCGGCTCGATGTCGGAGATCGACCCGATGAAGGTCGTCTTGCCGACGGCGAACCCGCCGGCGACGACGATCTTGACGACGGTGGGCGGTGCCTGGACGTCGGTCCCCGCGGGCGCTCCGGCTCCGGCGGGGCTGACGTCAGAGCGAGGAAATGCCATTGAGAACACTCTCCAGAACGCTGATGGTGGTCGCGGGTTGGGGGGCGGAGGTCATGGTCATGCCGTGGATGCGGACCTTCCCGGACTGGGACAGGTCGCTGATCACGACGCGCACGACGCCGACCGGCAGGTGGACGTGGGCGGACAGTTCCGCGATCGACAGGTAGGACGTCCTGGTGAGTTCGAGGATCTTGCGCCGTTCCGGCGTCATCCCGACCTCCGGTGCGGCCGTGGCCTCCACGAGCGCCTCGACCGGGAGGTCGGCGTTGCTCGGGCGGGTGCGGCCACCGGTGACGGTGTACGGGCGGACGGTGAACTCCTCGGCGTCCTGGTCGTCGTCGTCGGACCAGAGGTCCGCGCTACCAGGGGGTGTCATGCGGCGTCACCACCGGCCCGCGACGGGCACCGAGGTGGGCAGGGCCGCCCGCATCTCCGAGACCAGCTGCGGGGTGAGGACGGTCTCGGCGCGCTGCACCAGCATCGCCATCTCGTAGCCGATGAGCCCGACGTCGCAGCCGGCCTCGGCGGCGACGGCCAGGACGGAGCCGTCGGAGATGTTGACGAGGAAGAAGAACGCGTCGTCCATCTCGATGATGGCCTGGCGGACGTCGCCGGACTGCAGCTGGTTCGCGGCGCCGCGGGCGAGGCTGGAGACGCCCGAGACGATCGCGGCGAGCTGGTCGCCGGCCTCGCGGTGGAGCTTGTCGGACATCGCCATCAGGAGGCCGTCGGCGGAGACGACGACGGTGTGGGTGACGCCGGGGACGCTCTTGACGAAGTTGTCGAGGAGCCAGCTGAAGTCGGCGGCCTCGGAGCTAAGCGCGGTCACAGTGGGTTTCCTCTTCTCGGGGCGTTCTGCTGGTGGGTGGTGGTGCGGGTGGCTGCCCGGAGGGTCCTCCGGGGGTTCTGGTCAGGCGTCACCGGCGGTTCCGCTCTCGGGAGCGGCCGGGGCGTCGGCCTGGGTGTCGCCGGCGCGGCCGCGGGAGACGCCGGCCTGGAAGCCGGACAGCATCGAGCGGACGTCGGCGGGGGCGCGGCGCTGGCGGTTGGCCGCCGGGCGGGCCGGGGCGGGCTTGGCGGCGGCCGCGGTGGCGCCCGCCTGGCGGCGGACGAGCGGGGCCGAACCGGTGCCGCGCGAGGGGGTGAAGTTCTGCCCCTCGGTGAGGGCGTTCAGCGCTTCGGCCGCGAGGGCGTTGCGCTGGCGCAGGGCCTCACCGACCGTGCGGTTCCCGGTCTGGGCCGGGACGACCGGGGACGGGACGACGGGCGTCTGGACCACCGGGGCGACCGGCTCGGCGACCGGGACCACGGGCTCGGCGACGGGCACGACCGGCACGACGGGCTCGGCCACCGGGGCGACCGGGACGACCGGCTCGACGACCGTCTCGACGACGGGCTCGGCGACCGGGACGACCGGCTCGGCGACCGGGGCGACGACCGGGGCGACGACCGGGGCGACCGGTTCGGCGACCGGGACCACGGGCTCGGCGACGGGCACGGCCGGCCCGGCCACCGGGGCGACCGGCGCGGCGGGCGTCTCCACCGCGCGGTTCGCCTCCAGGGCGTCCAGCGCGGACCCCGCCAGCTCGGTGTCGGCGGCGCGCTTGCGGGACGTCCAGAACGCCTCGGCCGCGGTCTTCGGCGGCGTCGCGGAGTCGCGGACCTGGCGCGGCTTCTTCCCGGCCTTGGGCAGGATGTCCTGCGCCGCAGCCAGAGCCGCGGGGGCCTGCTCGCGGCGTTCGCGCTTGGGCATGGCCGCGGCGCTCGGCGCGGGAGCCGCGGTGGGCTGCCAGGCCTGCTCGGGCTCGACGACCGGCGGGACCACCGGGGGCGCCGCGGGAGCCGGGGCCGCCGGGGCGGCCGCGGCGTCGGCCTTGGCCTGCGCCTGGGCGCCGCGGCGGCGGGTCGGCAGCTGCCGGCCCTCGACCTTGGCCTTGGGCGCGGTCACCCCGACCTCGGAGCCGGCGGCGGCCTCGGCGGCCGACTTCGACAGCGTCTCGGACAGGGCGTCACCGAGGCCGCTGGCGGCCAGCGGGTTGCTGACGATGGTGTTCGCGCCGCCGGTGGGGGCGGACGGGGTGCGGGTGGGCAGCGCGTCGGGCAGGGCCGACGGCGCCTGCGGCAGGGCCGAGGGGGCCTCGGGCAGGGCGGAGACCGCCGCGTCGGCGACCGGCAGGCCGGAGTCCAGCGCGGCCAGTTCCGGCTGGCCGCCCTTGACGCTGCCCGGGGTGAACAGGGCGGCGGGCAGGACGAGGGTCACGGTGGTGCCGCGGCCCTCGGCGGTGACGAACTCGACCTCGGCGTCCAGGCGGCCGGCGAGGCGGCCCACGACGTAGAAGCCGAGGCGCTGGGCGCCGACGAACTCCGAGGCGCGGCCACCGGAGATGCGCTGGTGGGCGGTCTCGACCTCCTCGGCGCTCATGCCGAGGCCGGTGTCGCGGATGGTGATCTCGACGCCGCGGTCGGTCTCGGCGGTGCCGACGACGACGCGGCTGCCGGGGTCGGAGAAGTTCGTCGCGTTCTCGAGGAGCTCGGCGATCATGTGCGAGGCCGACAGCGCGAGGTGGCCGACGACGGGCGGGTCGACCTGCAGGGCGAGGTCGACGCGGTCGTAGTGCTCGATCTCGCCGGCCGCGGTGCGGACGACGTCCGACAGCGGCAGCGGGCGGCGCAGGCGGCGGCCGGTGTTGATGCCGGCCAGCACGAGCAGGGACTCGGCGTTGCGCCGCATCCGGGTCGCGAGGTGGTCGAGGGTGAAGAGGTCCTCGAGGGTGTCGGGGTTCTCCTCGGTCCGCTCCAGCTGGTCCAGGAAGGCGAGCTGGCGGGCCAGCAGCGTCTGGTCGCGGCGGGCGACGTTCACGAACATCTCGGCGATGGAGGCGCGCAGGGCGGCCTGCTCACCGGCGATGCGGAACGTCGTCTCGTTGAGGTCGTTGATGACGACCTTGAGCTGGCCGATCTCGTCGTTGCTGGTGACCGGGATGGGGGTGAACTCCACGCCCGGGCCCTCGCCGGGGGTCTGCATGCGCTCGACCATGCGGGGCAGCTCGTCGCGGACCTCGGTCGCGGCGCGGGCCAGGTCGGCGAGGCGGCGGCCGACGTCGCGGGCGGTGCGGAAGCCGAACCAGCCGACGGCGCCGAACAGCAGCAGGGTGACGGCGATCAGGACGACGGTGCCGACGGTGGCGCGGGTGGCCTCGGCCTCGGCCTCCTCGGCGACGTCGGCGGCGCGCTCGACGATGGCCTCCTGGTAGGCCGTGATGACCTTCCCGGTGGTGTCCTCCCACGCGGCGGCGGTCAGCGACGTGCTGCCCGCGGCGAAGAGGTTGCGGTCCTGGTTGAGGAAGGCGAGCGCGGAGCTCGTGGCGCCGGTGTTCAGCGCGGCGTCGAACTCGGCGATGTCGTCCTCGCGCAGGCGGTAGCGGGCCTGCTGCTCGAAGTAGTCGCCGCGCTCGATGGCGGTCTCGCGCAGCCCCGTGATCGCGGAGGAGGTGGTGCCGCCCAGGACGAGGGCACCGGCGGTCTGCTCGACCGCGAGGGAGTCGACGCGCTTGAGCAGGTACCCGAAGGCGCCGATCTCCTGCGCCATCTCGCGGTCACCGGCCTGCTCGGCGACGGCGACGGTGAGGTCGGTCGCGGCGGAGCTGATGGCGCTGTAGGTGGTGAGGGCCGCGGTGGGCGTGGTGGTGGTGCCGTCGACGGCGCTGCGGACCTGCGGCAGCGTCTGGCCGAGGGCCCGGGTGACGGCGTCGTTGACGGCGCCGGCGCTGCCGGCGGTGAGGTCGAGACCGCTGTCGACGACGGCCTGCTGGACGGCGGCGATCGCGGCGTCGGTCGCGGCCCGGTCGGTGGCCAGCTTCCCCTTGCCCTCGTCGGTGGGTGCGGTCAGGTACTGGACGCTGTCCCGGCGCTCGGTCTGGAGCGCGGTGAAGAACTCGTTGATCGTCGCGGTCGACTTCGCGTAGGTGGCGAGGTGACGGCGCTCCGTGGTCGAGACCGCGTTCTGGGCGGTCGTGGCGACGACGGCGACGAGCAGGAGCACGAGGGGGACGACCAGGAGGACCGCGAGCTTGGCTCGGATGCTCAGGTTCCGCAGCATGTCAACCTTCCGTACGCGTTGGTGAGCGGTCGAACTGCTCACCGGGGTGTCGAGCAGACTCGTGAGTGATCGGGACGCGGGACCGCCGGGTGAACCGGGTGGGCACCGAAACCCTCGTTCGGCCCATCGGCACCCCGGCGCGTCGCTTGACCGTTTCAACCGGCCGTGCGTCCCTCGACCCGTGAGCGGGGTCGGGGCCGGGGTCGGCGTGGTGGTGGTCGCGGGGGGCTCGGGGACCCGTTTCGCGGCCCGGGCGGGCGCGGGGGCGGACAAGCTGGCCGCTCCCCTGGGGTCCTCGACGGTGCGGGGCACCCTCCTGGACGGGCTGGCCGGGTGGGACGTGGTGGTCGTGGGGCCCGGCGGGGTGCGCGAGGACCCGCCCGGGGGTGGGCCGCTGGCCGGTTTCGCGGCCGGGCTGGCGGCGGTGCCGGGCGAGGTGGTGGTGCTGCTGGGCGGGGACCAGCCGTTCGCGGCGGGCGCGGTCCCGCGCCTGGTGGCGGCGTTGCGGGCGGACCCGGCGCTGGACGCCGTGGTGGGGGTGGACCCGGACGGCCGGTGGCAGCCGCTGCTGTCGGCGCACCGGCGCGCCGCGGCGGTCCGCGTCCTGGGCGGGCTGCCCGCGGTGGCGGGCCGGCCGGTGCGCGAGCTGTTCCGCGGGCGGGTCGGGCAGGTCCCGGTCAGCGCGCGCGAGTGCCTGGACGTGGACGTGCCCGCGGACCTGGACCGGGCGCGGGACCTGCTGGGAGGGGCGGGGCCGGACGGGCCGACGTAGGGTCCCCAGGGTGCGCGCGGTGATCGTCGACCCTCCCGGTTCCCTCCGGCTGTCCGAGCTGCCCGACCCGGTGGCCGGGCCCGGGGAGGTGGTGGTGCGGGTCGCCGCGGCGGGGGTGAACCGCGCCGACGTCATGCAGCGTCGGGGGAAGTACCCCTCGCCGCCGGGTGCGCCGGAGCACCCGGGGCTGGAGGTGTCGGGGTGGGTCGCCGAGCTCGGCCCGGGGGTGACGGGGTGGCGGGTCGGTGAGCCGGTGTGCGCGCTGCTGGCCGGCGGCGGGTACGGCGAGCTGGTCGCGGTGCCGGCCGGGCAGGTGCTGCCGGTCCCGGCGGGGGTGCCGCTGGAGGACGCCGCGGCGCTGCCGGAGGTGACCTGCACGGTGTGGAGCAACGTGTTCACGCTGGCGGGGCTGCGGCCGGGCGAGACGCTGCTGGTGCACGGCGGGTCCAGCGGCATCGGGACGATGGCGATCCAGCTGGCCCGTCAGGTCGGGGCGCGGGTGGCGGTGACGGCGGGGTCGGCGGAGAAGCTGGAGGCGTGCGCCGCGCTCGGGGCGGAACTGCTGGTGAACTACCGCACCGACGACTTCGTGGCGGCGGTGCGGGACTGGGAACCGGCGGGGGCCGACGTCGTCCTCGACGTCGTGGGGGCGCCGTACCTGACGCGGAACGTGGACGTCCTGGCGACGGGCGGGCGGCTGGTGGTGATCGCCACGCAGGGCGGGGCGAGCGCCGAGGTCGACCTGGGCACGTTGATGCGCAAGCGGGTCTCGTTGCACGCCACGACGTTGCGGGCGCGGCCGGCGGCGGAGAAGGCGGCGGTCGTCGCGAGCGTGCGCGACCACGTGTGGCCGCTGGTCGCCGACGGCGCGGTGCGCCCCGTGGTCCACGAGCGGTTCGCCCTGGCCGACGCCGCCCGCGCCCACGAGGTGCTGGAGGGGTCGGCGCACGTCGGCAAGCTGCTGCTGCTCACGGGCGCCGAACCCCCCGCGCCCTGAGGGGCGCCCCGGCTCAGGGGGCGTCGAGGACGCGGTCGACGTCGTCGAGGACGCGCCGGGCCCCCAGCGGGCCGACCCCGGAGATCCAGTAGGACGTGTCGACGAGGTGCACGGCCGGGAAGGCCGCGGGGTTGCCCGCGACGAGCGTCGGCACACCGGCCGGGTCCTCGACGTCCTGGACGGGGACGAACAGGTGGTCGGCCGCTGCCTCGGGGACCCGTTCGGGGGAGATGTCGACCTGGATGTCGCCGCCCCAGTCGCGGGCGGGCAGGGTCAGGCCCGCGCACTCCAGGACGCTGCCGGCGAACGAGGTGGGGCCGTAGAGGCTGAGGGTGCCGCCGTCGCGGGGGCGGACGAGGTTCGCGGTCCCGGCGCCGGGGTGCTCGTCGGCGACCTGCTCGCAGTGCCGGCGGTGGTCGGCGAGGAGCTCGGCGGCCCGGTCGGCCCGGCCGAGGGCCTCGCCGACGAGTTCGACGTTCTGCTGCCAGGGGTCGGACTGGGTCGCCATGAACACGGTGGGCGCGATGCCCTCCAGCGCGTCGTAGAGCTGGGAGTGCCGGGACTCGGTGCCGAGGATCAGGTCGGGGGCGAGCGCCGCGATGGCCTCGAGGTCGGGTTCGGGGACGGTGCCGACGGGTTCCACGGCGTCGCCGACGCCGAGGTAGGCGGGGACGCCGGTGACGTTGCTCGCGACGGCGGCCCCGACGGGGGTGACGCCGAGGGCGACGGCGGTGTCGAGCTCGAGGGGTTCGAGCACGACGACGCGCCGGGGTTCGGCGGGGACGGTGGTGGTGCCGCGGGCGTGCTGGACGCTGCGCCCGGCCGCGGCGGGGGTCTGCTCAGCGGCCGGGGAGGCCGGGGAGGCCGGGGAGGAGCAGCCGGCGGCGGTGAGGCCGGCGGCGAGGACGAGGGCGAGGGTCGGCACGCGCACGGCAGGTGAGCTTAGCCTGTCCTACCTGGGCGCGGTCCACGCCGGGACGTGGACCGCGCACCGGGTGCGGGTGTCAGGCCGGGGTCGCGGCCGTGACGGCGATGCGGGTCGGCTGCGCGGTCGCGTGCGCGCCGGCGACCCGGACCGTCAGGACGCCCGCGTCGTAGCTCGCGCTCACGGCGTCGGACGTCACGGTGCTGGGCAGCGAGAAGGCGCGGCGGAAGGCGCCGTAGCGGATCTCGCTGCGGCCCCGCGCGTCCTCGGGACGGGGGTCCTTCCGCTCGCCGCGCACGACGAGGCGGCCCCGCTCGACCTCGACGGTCACGTCGTCGAGGGCGACGCCGGGCAGTTCCAGCCGCACGACCGCGTCGTCGCCGTCACGCCCCACCTCGGCGGCGGGCGCGATCTCGGCGGGGACGGGGGTGAGGCTGCTGCGGACCAGCGCGTCGAACTGGGCCCGGGTCTCGAAGGGGCTGCGGCGCCACACGGACAGGGTGTTCATGGTTGTCCTCCTCGGACGGTTCTCGGCGCCCGGGTCGAGCGCCTCCAGGGGTCACAACCTGAGTCGGGTCGGCTCAATGCCGGCGTTCGCCGGGGGCGTACGGGTGAGCGGGCCCGTCCCGGGGAAGGACCCCGCCATGGACTTCGTGAAACTCGGCCGCACCGGCCTCGAGGTGTCCCGCCTGGCGCTGGGCTGCATGAGCTACGGCGACCCGCAGCGCGGCAACCACGCCTGGACCCTGCCCGAGGAGGAGAGCCGCCCCTTCCTGCACCGCGCCCTGGACGCGGGGGTGAACTTCTTCGACACGGCCAACGTCTACTCCGACGGCTCCAGCGAGGAGATCGTCGGGAGGACGCTGCTGGCGGCGGTCCCCCGCGACCAGGTCGTCATCGCCACCAAGGTCCACGGCCGGATGCGCCCGGGCCCCAACGGCGCCGGGCTGTCCCGGCAGGCGATCCTCACCGAGATCGACAACTCACTGCGCCGCCTGGGCACCGACCACGTCGACCTCTACCAGATCCACCGGTTCGACCCGACGGTCCCGCTGGAGGAGACGCTGCAGGCGCTGCACGACCTCGTGGTGGCCGGGAAGGTCCGCTACCTGGGCGCGAGCTCGATGTGGGCGTGGCAGTTCGCCAAGGCCCTGCACCTGCAGGAACGCCACGGCTGGACCCGGTTCGTCACGATGCAGGACCACTACAACCTGCTCTACCGCGAGGAGGAGCGCGAGATGCTGCCGCTGTGCGCGGACGAGGGCATCGGCGTCCTCCCGTGGAGCCCGCTGGCCCGCGGGAAGCTGACCCGCGACTGGTCCGAGGCGACGAACCGCTCGGAGAAGGACGAGTTCGGCAAGACCCTCTACCGCGACTCCGACGCCGAGGTCGTCGCGGCCGTGGCGCGCGTCGCCGAACGCCGCGGCGTCCCCCGCGCCCGGGTCGCGCTGGCCTGGGTGGCGCGCAACCCCGTCGTCACCGCCCCCGTCGTCGGGGTGACGAAACCCCACCACCTCGACGACGCGCTCGCCGCGCTGGAGCTGGACCTGACCGACGAGGAGGTCGCGGAGCTGGAGGCACCCTACGAACCGCACGAGGTCGCCGGGTTCTGACGCCCCCCCCGGTCACCCACCGGACCCGGCCACCCACCGGCCCGCCCGCGCGGCCGGCGCACCGTGCGGGCGGCGCCGGCCCGCTCTCCCCCGCACCCCCCGCTCGACCTCCTCGAACCCGGCCGCGGCCAGCTGCCCGGCGAACGCGTCGACGGGCCACCGGTGCGCCGTCAGGGCCCGGTGCGCGAAGGGCTCGCAGCGCCCACCGGTGAGGAACCCGACGACCAGCGCGCCGTCGGCTCCCGTCGCGCGCAGGAACCCCGACAGGTGCCCGGGGCCGCAGCCGGCGCCGAGGACCGGGCCGGGCGGCCCGCCGAGGTGCCGGTCGATCAGCCGCAGGTCGTCGGGGCGCTCGTGCCCGCCCGGGGCGGGCAGCTCCACGCCCCGACGGTGCGGAACCGCCGGGGCGTGGAGCCGCGGGACGGGATCGGGCGGGGTCAGGGCCGCCGGGGCGCGGCGGCCGGCACCGGGTCGCGGTCGGCCGCGCCGACGGACTCGACGAACCGCCCGGGCCCGCGCAGGGCCTGCTCGATCTGCTCCAGGCTGCGGCCCTTGGGTTCGGGCACGTAGCGGGCCACGAAGGCGATGCACAGCACGTTCATCAGCGCGTAGATCCCGAAGGTGGCCGTCCGGCCGATGCTGTTGACGGCGGTGAGCGCGGTCACGGCGATGAGCAGGTCGAAGCCCCACAGGGTCAGCGCCGCCAGGCTCGTCGCGGGGCCGCGCACGGCCAGCGGCAGGATCTCCGGACCGAGCAGCCAGACGACCGACTGCATGCTCACGCCGTTGAGGCCGATGTAGGCGAACAGCGCGCCGACGATCACCCACTGCTGGGTCACGGAGGTCTGCTCGGGCAGGAAGGACAGCGCGAGCACCCCCATCGCCAGCGCGGAACCGGGCATGAGCAGCAGCAGGATGCGGCGCCGCCCGACGCGGTCGACCAGCAGGGTCCCGGCGATGCCCGCGGCCACGAGCACGACGCCGATCCCGATGCCGGTCAGCAGGGCCACGGAGTCGCCGAAACCCGCGTCGGTGAGCACCGTCGGGGCGTAGTAGACGACCGCGTTGATCCCGGTGAGCTGGGAGAACATGGCGATGCCGAGCGCGGCCACCAGCGCGGGCCGGATCCAGCCGCGGCGCAGTTCCCGCCAGGGGTTGCTCGGGAGCCGGTCCTGCACGGCGCGGATGTCGGCGATCTCGCCGTCGACGTCGTCCTCGGGCCGGCGCAGCGTGGCCAGGACCCTGCGGGCCTCCCCGGTCCGCCCGGCCTCCACGAGCCAGCGCGGGCTCTCCGGCAGCCGGGTCATGCCGACGGCCAGGACGACCGCCGGGACGACGGCGAGCGCGAACATCCAGCGCCAGCCGCCGCTGCCGGCGAGCAGGTACCCGCAGACGTAGGCCGTGAGCTGCCCGATCGCCACCATGAGCTGGAACAGCACCATGAGCCGGCCCCGGATGGCCGGGGGTGACATCTCGGCGATGTAGACCGGGACCATCGCCGAGGCGCCGCCGACCGCCAGGCCCAGGACGAAGCGGGCCGCGATCAGGGAGCCGGTGCCCGGGGCCAGGGCCGCCGCGACGGCCCCCAGCCCGAACACCACGGCCACGGCCATGACGATGCGCCGGCGCCCGAACCGGTTGGACAGCGCCCCGCCGCCGAGGGCGCCGACCATGGCGCCGACGAGGATGGCGCTGACGACGATCTCCTGCTCGCGCGGGGAGAGCCCGAAGTCGCGGCTGAGGAACAGCAGGGCGCTGGCGATGATCCCGGTGTCGTAGCCGAACAGCAGCCCCCCGAGGGCGGAGGTGGCGGCCACGGCGAGGACGAGCCGGGGTTGCCGGCCCGCGGCGGCGGGGCGGACGCTCACGCCTCTCCCATGACGAGGCCCTCGATGGTGTGCTTCTGCGTGATGGGGGTGAGCTCGTCCACCACCGGGCAGCGCAGGTGGGCCTTGACCCGCTCGGGCAGCTCCTCCCAGTACTGCTTCGTGACCGCCATGTCGTGGTGCTCGGCGTTGCCGGCGCCGGGGGCGTCCACGCCCAGGACGAGCACGGGGCGCGGCTTCTGGGAGAAGTTCTTCGTCCCGCGGTGGATGGTCAGCGCCGAGCGCGCCGAGATGTCACCGCGCTGCGGGTACTTGCGGACCGCCAGCCCCTCGTAGCGGCCGTAGAGGGACTTGTCGGGGAACATCTCGTGCTTGAACTCCGACCCGTCGTCGAACTGGGTGCCGGGGGCGACCTCGAAGGGACCCATGTCCTCCTCGGTGTCGACCGCCGTGAGGTTGAAGGCCAGCGAGGTCAGGCGCCGGTCGCGGCGGGTCTCCTCCGGGGCGGGGAAGTCGCGGTGCCAGGGCTGGTTCACGGCACCGGCGAAGGGGACGTCGAAGCCGAGCTCGACGATCTCGTAGTCCTCCCCGAGGACGCCGGTGCAGACCTGGCGCACCCACGGGTGGTCGACGAGGTCGACGAACCCGCGCATCTGCTCGGGGTGGATCTCCACGTAGTAGCGGTTGGGGCCGCGGCCGACCGCGCCGTCGGGGCGGGAGCGGGCCTCCTCGAAGGCGGCCTCGATGTCCTCGCGGAGCCGGTCGGCCCACTCGGTGCTGAAGGCGCCCTTGCGGGCGACGATCCCGTCGCGGTGGATCGCCGCCACGAGTTCCTCGGTGCTGGGCTCCGCGCCCTGCGGCGCGGTCCGGGCCCGGTCCGCGGGCTCGTTCGCGGTTTCGTTCGCCGTCACGTTCGCGGTCATGGTCCACCTCTTCGTCGAGTACGGGGCGACTCCAGTCTGCAACGTGGCATGCCACGTGGCAAGCGATGACCGGGAGCGCCGTGCGACGATCCTCGGGAGGAGCGGACGAAGGGAGTGCACGCGTGGCGGCGAACCTGCGCGAGGTCGCGGCGAAGGCCGGGGTCTCGGTGCGGACGGTGTCCAACGTCGTCAGCGGGGCCGGGCCGGTCGCCCCCGCCACCCGGGCCCGCGTCCAGCAGGTCCTCGACGAGCTGGGCTACCGGCCGAACCTGGCCGCCCGCCACCTGCGCGGCGGGCGCACCGGCGTCATCGGCCTCGTCGTCCCCGAGCTCACCTCGGCCTACTTCGCCGAGGTGGCGGGCCTGCTGGTCCAGAACGCCCTCGAACGGTCCTGGACGGTCCTGGTCAACGAGTCCGGCGGCACCGTCGAGGGCGAGCGCCGCCTGCTGGGGGGCAGCGGCGGCCGGATGCTCGACGGCCTGGTCGTCAGCCCCTGGGCGCTGCCGCCGGAGGAGCTGTCCGAGCACGCGAGCCGGCTGCCGCTGGTCGTGCTGGGCGAGCGCGACCCGGCGGGCGTGGCCGACCACGTCACCGTGGACAACGTCGCCGCGGCGCACGCGGTGACGTCCCACCTCGCCGGCCTCGGGCGCCGCCGCATCGCCGCGGTCGGGCTGCAACCGCACCTGAGCAACGGCACTGCGGCGCAACGGCTCCTGGGGTACCGGCAGGCGCTCGCCGAGGCCGGCCTGCCCCACGACGAGACGCTGGAGGTGCCCGTCGGGACGCTGCACCGGGCCCAGGGGGCGCGGGCGGTGGAAGCCCTGCTGGACGCGCCGCGACCGCCCGACGCGGTCTTCTGCTTCAGCGACGGCCTCGCGCTGGGGGCGTTGCGGGCGATCCTGCGCAGCGGGCGGCGCGTCCCCGACGACATCGCCGTCGCCGGCTTCGACGACATCGAGGACGGCCGGTACGCGACGCCGTCGCTGACCACCGTGTCCCCGGACAAGCAGCAGATCGCCGCCCGCGCGCTCGCGTGCCTGGCCGACCGCATCGGCCGGCGCGGCACCGTCGCGGCCCAGCGGATCGTGGTCCCGCACCGGCTCGTCGTGCGGGAGAGCACGGCGGGCGCGGAGCCGGGCGGCGGGCGCTAGGACGGGGTCGCGAGGACCGCGCGGGCCAGGGACGCGTGCGTCACCAGCGTCGAGACCAGCCCGCTGCGCAGCACGCTCGCGGTGGCCTCGGCGCGCAGGTCCCCGCAGGCCATGGCGACCACGTCGGGGGTCGCGCGCAGCTGCGGGCCGGTGACGCCGATGATGCGGTCGGCGAGGGCGTCGATCTCGGTGCCGCCCGCGCCCAGGAGCACGCCGGTGATCTCGGCGACCGCCCCGGCCGCGGCCAGCGCGTCCCGGTCGGCGGTGCCCAGGGAGTCCAGCGCGGTCGACTCCCCCGGCCGCCAGGCGCCGACCGAGACGACGGCGCGGGTGAGCCGGTCCAGCTCGGCCAGCGCCTCGCTGATGCCGGACTGCGACCGCAGCCCGTCGGCGGTGGCGGCGTCGGGGACGGCGAGGGGGGCGTAGAAGGTGGTGGCCGAGGACCCGGTGGCCTCGGCGGCGCGGCGCACGAGCTCGACGGCGCTCTCCTCCACGTCCGGGCGCGGCAGCGCCCCGGACAGCTGCACGAACCGGCAGCCGAGGGTGGCCGACAGGGCGGCGGCCAGCTGGGAGATGGTCCGGCCCCAGGCGAGGCCGACGACGTCCTCGGCGGTGACGCTCTCCTCCAGCAGCCCGGCGGTGAAGGTGGCCACGGCCCGGCGCTGCCCGGCGACGGTGTCGTCGTCGGGGCGCACGACGTAGACCGCCCGCACGCCGAACCGCTCGCGCACGGCGTCGGCGAGGTCGCCGTCGAGGGAGCTGGGCACGACGACCTGGATCTGCACGAGGCCGGCCTCCTGGGCGTCCGCGAGCAGGCGGGCGACCTTGAACCGGCTGACGCCGAGCTGGCGGGCGATGTCGACCTTGGTCTGGCCCTCGACGTAGAAGCGGCGGGCCGCGGCGGCCGCGAGGGCGAGGGCGCTCGTGGACGGGCGGCGGGACGTGGCGCCGCGGGCGGGCGTCTTCGCCATGGCTGCTCCTGGGAGGGGTGGAGACGGGGGGAACGAGTTGACAGTGCCCTGTGCCGCGCGTCACGATCGGCACAGCTGAGAGTAGCCCGCTCAAATGAGCGGTCGCAACGGTCGCAGCGCCGGGAGCACCACCGGTACGCAGTCCCGGACACCTCGACCAGTCGAAGAAGACGTCGAAGAGGACACTGGAGGGCACACCATGGCTGGACGACAGGGGATCCACCTGCCCGGCACCCGCTCGAGCATCAGCCGCCGGGCGGCCCTGGGCGGCGCGGCCGGGCTCGGCGGCGCGGCCTTCCTGGGCGCCTGCTCCGGAGCCGGCGGCGGGGGCGGCGCGGGTGGCGGCGGCGGGGGCGGCGACGACAAGACCGTCAACGTCATCATGGTCAACAACCCGCAGATGGTCGACCTGCAGAAGCTGACGGCCGACCACTTCACCAAGGACACCGGCATCACGGTGAACTACACCGTCCTGCCCGAGAACGACGTCCGCGACAAGATCAGCCAGGAGTTCTCCAGCCAGGCCGGCCAGTACGACGTCGCCTCCATCTCCAACTACGAGGTGCCGTTCTACTCCACCAACGGCTGGCTCGCGCCGCTGGACGACTTCATCTCCGGCGACTCCGAGTTCAACCAGGACGACATCCTCAAGCCGCTGGCGACGGCCCTCACCGGCGAGGACGGCAAGGTCTACGCCGAGCCGTTCTACGGCGAGAGCTCGTTCCTCATGTACCGCAAGGACGTCTTCGAGGCCAAGGGCCTGGTCATGCCGGAGAAGCCGACGTGGCAGGAGGTGGCCGACTTCGCCGCTCAGCTCGACGGTGCGCAGCCGAACATGAAGGGCATCGCCCTGCGCGGCCTGCCCGGCTGGGGCCAGGTGTTCGCCCCGCTCACCACCGTCGTCAACACCTTCGGCGGCACCTGGTTCAGCGAGGACTGGACCGCGCAGGTCAACGCGCCGGAGTTCGTCGAGGCGACGAAGTTCTACGTCGACCTCGTCCGCGCCCACGGCGAGAACGGCGCCCCGCAGGCCGGGTTCACCGAGTGCCTCAACGGCATGACCCAGGGCCAGGTCGCCATGTGGTACGACGCGACGTCGGCCGCCGGCTCCCTCGACGCGGCCGGCTCCCCCGTCGCCGGGAAGATGGGCTACACCGCCGCACCGGTCAACAAGACCGAGTCCTCCGGCTGGCTCTACACCTGGGCCTGGGGCATCCAGGAGAAGTCCCCGCGCAAGGAGAACGCCTGGAAGTTCATCTCCTGGGCCTCCAGCCAGAAGTACGAGGAACTCGTCGGCACCGAGGTCGGCTGGGCCAGCGTCCCGGCCGGCAAGCGCACCTCGACCTACGAGAACACCGACTACCAGCAGTCCGCCGCGCCCTTCTACCAGGCCACCCAGGACGCCATCAACGCCGCCAACCCCGAGGACCCGGGCCTGCAGCCCCGCCCCGCCCCCGGCATCCAGTTCATCGCCATCCCCGAGTTCGCCGACCTCGGCACCCAGGTCTCGCAGTTCGTCTCCTCCGCCATCGCCGGGCAGACGACCGTCGAGGACGCCCTGGACCAGGGCCAGGAGCTCGCGACGAAGCTGGTCAGCGACAAGTACAAGAAGTGACCGCCGCGGGGCCCCGGCGGCAGCCGGGGCCCCGCGTCCCCCAGCCGTCGGCCCCCGGGAGCACGGAGGACGTCCCCCATGAGCGCAAGCACCGCCCCCAACCACACGAAGGTCGGCCCCGACCGGCCCCAGCGCAGCGCGGGCTCGGCGCGCAAGGCCGCCGACTGGGCCCGCCGCGCGCCCCTCCTGCCCGCGCTGGTCTTCACGATCGTCGTGACGCAGCTCCCGTTCGTGGCGACCATCGTCATCTCGTTCATGAACTGGAACTCCTACTACCCGCAGGACCGCGGCTTCGGCGGGATCGACAACTACGTCTCGGTGTTCACCAACGCCGCGCTGCGCGAGGCCGTGGTCAACACGGTCGTCCTCACCGTCACCGTCGTGCTCGTCAGCCTCGTCCTCGGGCTGCTCATCGCCCTGCTGCTGGACCGGAAGTTCGCCGGCCGCGGTGCCGTGCGCACCATGATGATCGCGCCGTTCCTCGTCGTCCCCATCGCCGCCGCCCTGCTGTGGAAGCACGCCCTGTTCAACCCGAACTACGGCCTGCTCAACGGCACGATCAACGCGGTCTGGAAGCTGTTCGGGTCCGAGAACGCCCCGCAGGTCGACTGGCTGTCCACCGCGCCGAAGATCGCCATCGAGGTGTCCCTCATCTGGCAGTGGACGCCGTTCATGATGCTGATCCTGCTCGCCGGCCTGCAGTCCAAGCCCGCCGACGCCGAGGAGGCCGCCCGCATGGACGGCGCCACGTCGTTCCAGATCTTCCGGTACCTGACGTTCCCGCACCTTCGGCAGTACCTCGAGCTCGGCGGCCTGCTCGGCGCCATCTACATCGTCCAGAACTTCGACGCCGTGTTCACCATCACCGCCGGGGGCCTGGGCACCGCGAACCTGCCCTACACGATCTACCAGACCGTGTTCTCCGCCCACGACTACGGCCTCGCCTCGGCCATGGGCGTCGTGGTCGTCATCGCCACCATCGTCATCGCGACGTTCGCCCTGCGCGTCGTGTCCAGCATGTTCAAGCAGGAGGCCGGTCGATGAGCACCGCCGTTCTGAAGTCGGGCACGAACGCCCACGTCCCCACCTCCCGGAAGGAGCAGCGGGCCCGGGAGCTGAACCGCAGCAAGCCGATCTGGGGTGCCCTGGCCTGGGTCGTCGGCGTCCTGTTCGTCCTGCCGGTGCTGTGGATGGTCCTGACGTCCCTGCACTCCGAGACCGACGCGGCCACCAACCCGCCCTCGATCGCCGCCGCCCTCACCCTGGACGGCTACCGCGCCTTCCTGTCCGCCGGGCCCGTCGCCCCGCTGCTCAACTCCGCGATGGCCTCGGTGATCTCCACGGTCCTGGTGCTGTGCCTGGCGATCCCGGCCGCGTTCGCGCTGTCGATCCGCCCGGTCCGCAAGTGGACCGACGTCATGTTCTTCTTCCTGTCCACGAAGTTCATGCCGCTGGTCGCGGGCCTGCTGCCGCTGTACCTGTTCGCCACCGAGACCGGCACCCTGGACAACATCTGGCTGCTGATCGTCCTGTACACGTCGATGAACCTGCCCATCGCGGTCTGGATGATGCAGTCGTTCCTGGCCGAGGTCCCCGGCGAGATGCTGGAGGCGGCGTCCATCGACGGTGCCGGGCTCATCCGGATGCTCTGGTCGATCGTCCGCCCCGTCGCCATGCCGGGCGTCGCGGCGACCGCCCTGATCTGCTTCATCTTCTCCTGGAACGAGCTGCTGCTGGCCCGGACCCTGACCGCCACGGTCGCCGGCACCGCGCCGGTGTTCCTCACCGGCTTCGTCACCAGCCAGGGCCTGTTCCTCGCCCAGCTGTGCGCGGCGGCCACGGTCATCTCGCTGCCCGTGCTCGTCGCCGGTTTCGCCGCCCAGGACAAGCTCGTGCAGGGTCTGTCCATGGGTGCGGTGAAGTGACAGCCGTGGAGTGACCGCCGTGGAGTGACCCCCCGCCCAGCGACCGCAGTCGACGGAACGACCCTCGGAGAGCGCCAGTGACCCAGTTGAACCCGGCCAACCTCGCCGCGATCGGCGCGAGCGTGCCCGTCCCCGGCTACGACCGCACGCAGGTCACGCCCGGGATCGTGCACCTGGGGGTGGGCGGCTTCCACCGCGCCCACCAGGCCATGTACCTCGACCGCCTCATGAACGAGGGGAAGGCGCTGGACTGGGGCATCCGCGGCGTCGGCGTCCTGCCCCACGACGCGCGGATGAAGGAGGTCATGGACGCCCAGGGCGGCCTCTACACCCTGGTGCTCAAGGCCCCCGACGGCTCCCGCGAGCCCCGCGTCATCGGCTCCATCCTCGACGTCCTGCACGCCCCAGCCGACCCGGACGCCGCGGTCGAGGCCATGGCCGACCCGCGGATCCGCATCGTGTCCCTCACCGTCACCGAGGGCGGCTACAACATCGACGCCGTCACCGGCGAGTTCATCCTCGACGAACCGGGCGTGGCCGCCGACCTCGCCGACGGGGCCGTGCCGCGCACGGCGTTCGGCCTGGTCACCGAGGCGCTGCGCCGCCGCCGCGAGCGGGGCGTCGCGCCGTTCACGGTGATGTCCTGCGACAACGTCCAGGGCAACGGGCACGTCGCCCGCAAGGTGTTCGTCGCCTTCGCCACGGTCAAGGACCCCGAGCTCGGGGCGTGGATCGAGGCGAACGTCCGGTTCCCGAACTCCATGGTCGACCGCATCACCCCGGGCACCACCGACGACGACCGCGCCGAGGTCTCCGAGCGGTTCGGGGTCGAGGACGCCTGGCCCGTGGTGTGCGAGCCGTTCGTGCAGTGGGTCCTGGAGGACGACTTCGGTCTGGGCCGGCCCCCCTACGAGGACGCCGGCGTGCAGCTCGTCGCCGACGTCGAGCCGTACGAGCTGATGAAGCTGCGGCTGCTCAACGCCAGCCACCAGGCGCTGTGCTACTTCGGGTACCTGGCCGGGTACCGGCTCGTGCACGAGGTGGCGCAGGACCCGCTGTTCGCGGGCTTCCTGCTGGCCTACATGGAGCGCGAGGCGACGCCGACGCTGGAGCCGGTCCCCGGGATCGACCTGGACGCCTACCGGCGCGAGCTGATCTCCCGCTTCTCCAACGCCGAGGTCCGCGACACGGTCGCGCGGCTGTGCAACGAGAGCTCGGACCGCATCCCGAAGTGGCTGCTGCCGGTCGTCCGGCAGCAGATCGCCTCCGGCGGGGAGTTCTTCCGCGCCGCCGCCGTCGTCGCGAGCTGGGCCCGCTACGCCGAGGGCGTCGACGAGCAGGGCGAGCCGATCGAGGTGTCCGACCGGATCGCCGAGCGCCTCGTCGCGACCGCGCAGCGCAACCGGGAGGAGCCGACGGCCTTCATCGCCGACCGGTCCCTGTTCGGCGACCTCGTCGACGACGAGGCGTTCGTCGCGGAGTACACCGCCGCGCTGGCGTCGCTGCACGCCAAGGGGGCCCGCGCGACGCTGGAGGACCTGGCCGCGCGCTGACGCCGGTGCGGGGCCCCGGGGCGTCCCGGGGCCCCGCGCGGCTCTCCTACGATGGGCCCATGGCTTCCAAGGTGGTCCCCGCACGGGGCATGCGCGACGTCCTGCCGGTCGAGAAGGCCCGCCGGGAGCACGCGCTGCACGTGATCCGGGAGGTCTACCGCTCGTTCGGCTTCGACGAGGTCGAGACCCCGGCCCTGGAGGAACTGTCCCGCCTGGAGTCCGGGCAGGGCGGGGAGAACGAGAAGATGCTGTTCAAGGTCATGCGCCGCGGCCTGGCCGCCGACGAGCCGCTGCTGCCCGCCGACGCCGCCGACCTCGGGCTCCGCTTCGACCTCACCGTCCCCCTCAGCCGGTACGTCGCCTCGAACGCGGCGGCGCTGCGCATGCCCTTCAAGGCGGTCCAGATCGGGCCGGTGTGGCGGGCCGAGCGGCCGCAGAAGGGCCGCTACCGCCAGTTCGTGCAGTGCGACATCGACATCGTCGGTGAACCGGGCACCCTCGCCGAGGTCGAGCTCGTCACCGCGACCCACGCCGCGCTGACCCGCCTGGGCCTGACCGGCACGATCCTGCGGATCAACGACCGCGGCGTCCTGACGGGGCTGCTGACCGGCTGCGGGTTCGCCGAGACCGACCACGGCAGCGTCCTGATCACGGTCGACAAGAACGACAAGATCGGCCTGGACGGCGTGCTCGCCGAGCTGCGGGCCAAGGGTTTCGCCGACGAGGCGGTGAGCGCGCTGGAGGAGGCGCTGACGAGCCTGCTGCCGCTGCGCGACGTCGCCCGCCTCGGCGACGGTGCCCTGCCCGCCGCGGTCCCGGCCCAGTCCGTCGAGCGGCTGCAGGAGATCGCCGCGGCGCTGGCGGTGTCGGCCCCCGACCTCGACGTCCGGTTCGACGTGACGCTGGTGCGCGGGATGGGCTACTACACCGGCCCCATCTTCGAGATGGGCCTGGCGAGCGGGGGTTCCTCGATCGCCGGCGGCGGCCGCTACGACGACATGGTGGGCCGGTTCTCCGGCCGGGACCTGCCCGCGGCGGGCTTCTCCATCGGCTTCGAGCGGATCGTCGACGAGATCGCGCTGCCCGTCGACGCGGCCGGGGCGATCGCGCTGGTCCACCCGGCGGGCGCCGACGCGGGTGCGCTGCTGCGCAAGCAGCAGGAGCTGCGGGCCGGTGGGGCGCGGGTCGCGCTGGTGAAGCAGGCCAAGCGGATGCAGCCGTTGTTCGACGCGCTCGTCGCCGAGGGGTACGCGCAGGTCGTGCGGGCCCGGGTGGACGACGAGGGCGTGCTGGGGTTCACCGACCCCGCGCCCCTCACCGCCTCCTGACCCCACCGCGGCCGGGGACCCGGGGTCCCCGGCCGCGGCGGCGGGTCAGGCCGGGGTGAGCCGGGGCGCGGGACGACCCTGCCGGGTCGCGGCCACGGTCAGCTGCTGCCGGTCCTCGAGGGCTTCGTCCTGCGACGAGCGGACCTCGCGCGCGTCGAGGAAACCGCGCAGCCGGCCGGGGTCGTTCGTGATGATCCCGTCGACGCGGTGGCGGAGCAGGTCGGCCCACACGCGGGGCTCGTCCACCGTGTAGGGGTAGGTCGCCACCCCCGCCGCGTGGTACTCGTCGATGACGTGCGGGCTGGCGACGAGCGACGCGACGTACGGGTTCACCGCGACGACGCCGAGGTCGGCGACGTCCTGCTCCGCCCGGGCGCGGGCGGCGCCCGCGGGGGTGGACAGCGCCGTGAACGGGTCCCGCGCCACCTCCCAGAAGGACCGTTCCAGGTCCTCCCACGCCACGGGTTCACCCGGGTGCAGCACGAGCAGGGCCCGCCGGACGTCGGGGGCGACGTCGCGCAGGGCCTGCACGGTGCTGCGCTCGAAGCTCTGGACGACGCTGCGCCCGGCCACCCCGGCCGTGCGCAGCGCCGCGACCGCCGTGGCCGCGGCGTCCGCCGTCCAGGCGCCCTTGAACTCCACGAGCAGCCCGGCGGCCGGGAACCGGGCCGCCACGTCGGCGGCCTCCCGCAGCGTGGGGACGCGCTGCCCGGCGAACGCCGGGGCGAACCACGACCCGGCGTCGGCGGCGCGGACCTGCGCCCCGGCGCGGTCCTCGACGTCACCGGTGGTGTCCGACGTGCGGTCCAGCCGCGCGTCGTGCAGCACGACCGGGATCCCGTCGGCGTCGAGCCGCACGTCGAGCTCCAGCAGGTCGGCCCCGGCGCGCAGGGCCGCCTCGAACGCGGCGAGGGTGTTCTCCGGGGCCACCGCGGAGTAGCCGCGGTGCGCGATCACGAGCGGTCGGGTCATGGCGTCGGTCCCCCCGGTCAGGCCTTCAGCAGCGGCTTCACGTCGGCCTCGTAGGAGCGCTGGACCTCGGCCTGGGCCGTGCCCCACGCGTCCTTCGAGGTGGTTCCCTGGAGCATGACCTTCTCCCAGGCGGTGACGGTGGACTGGTCCCCGCCGGGCACGAAGACGCGGGCGTAGTCCTGGGTGCGGGTGTTCGCGAGCTGGTCGACGGCCGTCTTGAACAGCGGCGTCTGCGCGTACACCTCCTGCATGACCGAGGAGTTCACCGCGCCCGTGGTGACGGGCATGTACCCGGTGTTCTGGGAGAAGTAGGCGGTGTTGTCGTCCTCGGCGAGGAACGCCAGGAACTTCGCCGCGGCGAGCTGCTGCTCGGGGGAGCGCTTCACCGGGATGGCGAACCCGGCGCCGCCGGTCGGGGTGAACTGACCGGCCGGGCCGCCGGGGAGGAAGGCGTTGCCGACCTCGAAGCCGGCGGCCTTGAGGATGCCCGACAGCGAACCGGTCGAGCCGATGACCGAGGAGTACAGCCCGGCGCCGAAGTCGGACGCCTGGTCCGAGGAGGAGACCGCCGCCCACCCCTTCGTGATGTAGTCGCGCAGGTAGTCGCTGGCCGCGAGGACCTCGGGGCTGTCGATGGTCATCGTCCACTCGTCGCTCAGCGCGCCGCCCCGCCCCCAGATGAGGTTCTGGTGGATCCACGTCGCGTTGCCGGTGCCCTTGCCCAGGCCGTACGGGGCCTGCGCGCCGGTGCCGGCGGCGGCCAGCTTCGGCAGCCACTCCTCGAACTCGGCCCAGGTCTGCGGCCCGCGGTCGGGCAGCCCGGCCGCCGCCCAGTGCGCCTTGTTGTAGTAGAAGACCGGGGTGGAGCGGCAGTACGGGACGGCCCACTGCGAGCCGTCGTACTGGTAGTCGGCGTACAGGCCCTCCTGGTAGTTGCCCACGTCGACCCCGGCCGCGGGCAGCAGGTCCTGCAGCGGGGTCAGCTGGCCGTTGATCGCGTACCGGAACCACCAGACGTCGCTCAGCAGCACCAGGTCGGGCAGGTCCGAGCCGGTCAGCGCGGCCTGGAACTTCTGCGAGATCTCGTCGTAGTTGGAACCGGCCGTGACGAACTCGACCTCGATGTCGGAGTTCTCCTCCGCCCAGCGGGTCAGGAACTCCGCCTCGACGGCCTGGGAGGAACCCGGGTGGTTCGTCCAGATCGTCACGCGGTCGGCCGGGGTGACGGTGCTCCAGTCGGTCTTCCCGGCCGCGGCGGTGCTGTCACCGGACGCCGCGGTCGAGGGGCCGGAGCAGGCGGCCAGCCCGAGGGCACCGGCTCCCACGCCCATGAGGCCGAGGGCACCGCGGCGGGGCAGGACGAGGTCGTTCACGTGAGCACTCCTGGGTTTCGAGGGTTCAGTTCGCGAGCGCGCCCGCGGCGAGGCCCGCCACGAGTCGGCGCTGGAAGAAGAGGAAGACGAGCAGCACGGGCAGCATCACCAGCACCGTGCCGGCCATGAGGACACCCCAGTTGGTGATGCCGTCGTTGTTCTGCAGGAGGGTCAGGCCCACCGGCAGGGTCATCATCGTGGACCGGTCGGTGACGAGCAGCGGCCACAGGTACTGGTTCCACTCGGTGACGACCGAGACGAGCGCCACGGCGGAGACGGTCGGCGCGGACAGCGGCACGACGAACTGCCACAGCCGCCGCCAGTGCCCCGCCCCGTCGAGGGTGGCGGCCTCCAGGACTGAGGCCGGCAGCGTCTGGAAGTGCTGCCGGAACAGGAACGTCCCGAGCGCGCTCGCCACGCCGGGGACGATGATCCCCTGGTAGGAGTTCAGCCAGCCGATCTGCGCGACGAGCGTGTAGTTCGGGATGAGCGTGACCTGCGGCGGGACCATGAGCGCGGCGAGCACCACGAGGAACACGACGCGCCGGCCGGGGAACTCCACGAACACCAGCGCGTACGCGCACATGAGCCCGAGGACGACCTTGAGGCCCGCGCCGACCACCGTGGTGAGGACGCTGTTCAGCAGGAAGTGCCCGAACGGGACGGTCGCGAACACGTCCGCGTAGTTCTGCCACTGCAGCGCACCCGGCAGCCACCGGGACGGGATGGTGTAGATCTCGCTGCGGTCCTTGAAGGACGCCAGCAGCATCCACAGCAGCGGCACGACCATGATGAGACCGGCCACGACGAGACCGGCGTACCCGGCGACGTCGACGCGGCGCCCCGGCTGCCGCAGCTCCTGCCCACCGGACCGGGGGGCGGGGACGCGCCCGGACCCGGCGGTGGTCCTCTCCTCGACGCTCACCGGTAGTGCACCTTCCGCTCGACGACGACCATCTGCACGATCGTCACGACCAGCAGGGCGAGGAACAGCAGCGTGGCGATGGCCGAGGCGTACCCGGCGGAGCCGTCGACGAAGGCCTCCTGGTACACCTGGTAGACCATCGTGGTCGTGCCCTCCAGCGGGCCGCCCTTGGTCATCGCGCGGATGATGTCGAAGGACCCGCCGGCGTTGGACTCGATGAACACGGTGACGCCCAGGAAGAACGTCGTGGGCGACAGCAGCGGGAACACGATCGACCAGAACGTGCGGGTGGCCGAGGCGCCGTCGATCTGCGCCGCTTCGAGGATGTCGGCGGGGACGGACTGCAACGCGGCCAGGTAGATGATCGCGACGTAGCCGACGTACTTCCACAGGTACACGACGCAGACCATCGCCAGGGCCCAGCCGGGGTCGTTGTACCAGTTCGGGGACCCCACGCCGACGGCGCGCAGCAGGCCCGAGACCAGGCCGTACTGGGGGTCGAACACGAACAGCCAGCAGATGCCGACGGCGACGCCGGACAGCACGTACGGGGCGAAGACGACAGCCCGCACGAACGTGCGGCCCCGCAGGTCCCGGTCGAGCAGGCGGGCCAGCGCCAGGCCCAGGGCCATGCAGCCCCCGACGGTGACGACCGCGAACACCAGCGTCGTCAGCAGGACCGTCGGCGTCTTCGGGTCGGTGAAGTAGTTCACGTAGTTCTGCAGGCCGACGTAGGTGGCCGTGTCGGACCCGAGGTTCCAGTGCAGCAGCGAGTACTGCACGTTCTGCACGAGGGGTTTGTAGACGAACAGGACGAGGAGCGCGACGTTGGGCCCCGCGAGCAGCAGGAAGGTTCCCCACGACGTCCACGGAGTTCTCCGGGTGCGTGCTGCGGGAACCTGGTGGAGGGTCGTCAACGCGACCTCCTCCCAGGACGGGGTGGGCTGGACCTTGTGAACAGTAGTTCGCGGTCCCGGGCGTCCTGCCCCGTCCCGACCCGTCCCGGGCAACGGTCACCGAGTGTTCACCTGCGTCGAGCCCGCGCGCCGTCCGCGTCATCGGGCGTTCACCGCGCGGACCGGTCCTCAGCCGGGCTGGCAGGACGGGCACCACCAGGTGCGGCGCTGCTCGGGGTCCCCGGGGACCTCCGCGCGCACCTGCACCGTCGTCCCGCACCGCAGGCAGGGTTTCCCGGCCCGGCCGGACACCCAGTGCTGGCGGCCGGGGCGGGTGTCGCCCGTGGTGACCTGCGGCGCCCGCGAGGGCCCCACCGAGAACGTCAGCATCTTCACGGCGAGCCGGACCAGGGGGGCCAGGTCGACGTCGGCGACCGGCGCCCACGGCGAGCGCCCGCGCAGGAAGCACAGCTCGTCGGCCCACAGGTTCCCCAGGCCGGCGAGGTTGCGCTGGTCCAGCAGCGCGGCCTTGAGGCCGCGCTCGGGGCGGGCGGCGAGGTTCGCGACGGCGGCCGCCACCCGGTCCTCGACGGGGGTGGCGGCGTCGAGCAGGTCGGGGCCGAGGTGGCCGACGGCGCGGTGCTCCTCGGCGGTGGGCAGCAGCTCCACGACCGGCATCCGCAGCGCGGCGGCGGTGGGCCCGTCGGTGGTGAGCAGGACGCGGACGTCCGGCCACAGCCGCGTCGGCAGCCGCTTGCCGGGGGCGAGCACCGTCCACTCCCCGTCCATCCGCAGGTGGGTGTGCAGGGTCACCGGTTCGGTCAGCGCGCTGCCGGCCGGGTCGAAGCGGGTCAGCAGGTGCTTGCCCCGCGAGGCGGTCCCGAGGATGCGCGCGCCGCTGAGGTCGGCCGTCGCGAGCTGCGGGACGCGCAGGTCGCTGCCGAGCACCGGGCGCCCGGCCAGCCGCGCGTGGAGCCTGCGCGCGAGCAGGAACACGGTGTCTCCTTCGGGCACCCGGCCACCGTGCCCGAGGTCCGGCCGATCCGCACGACGTGTTCACGCGCGACGACTGGCCCGCCGCGGTCGGCTGGGGTGAAGCTGAGGCATGAGCTCACGTCGGCTGCCCCTGCTCGTGGCGCTCTGCGTCCTGCTCGTCGGGGTCGCGGCCGTCCTGGCCGTCGCCGCCCTCCCCGGCCAGCGCCGGGTTCCGGCGCGCGCGGTGGTGCCCGAGGAGCTGCCCGGCTACAGCCACCTGACGGCCGACCTGGCGACGAACCCGGTCGGCGCGGCCCTGGCGCTGTACCGGCAGGGGCTGGGCGTGGAGTTCGACGACGCCCCGCAGGCGCTGCTGGTGGGCGCCGACGGCGGCGCCGCGCGCCGGCTCACCGAGGCCCTCGACCGCGGTGCCCCGGACACGCAGGGCGACCCGGCGCCGATGCTGCTCTCGCCCGACGGGCGGACGGTCGTCCTGGGCGACTGGTCCTCCGGTCCCGCCGGCCCGGCCCCGGGGACGGTGGGCAGTTCCGACCTCGCGCTGGTGGACCTGGCGACGGGCGCGGCCCGCGTGCACGTGGTGCCGCGCGTCCCGGGCGTCGTGCCGGTGGCGTGGAGCCCGGACGGCGCGGCGGTCGCCTACCTGGGGACGGAGGAGCCGACGACCCCGTTCACGAGCACCCCCGGGCAGCTGTACGTGTTCGACGTCGCGGCCCGCCGGGCGGTGGCGGTCGCCGGCGGGGAACGGGTCGTGGCGGCGGCGTTCAGCCCCGACGGTTCCCGGATCGCGTTCCAGGCCCCCGGCGCGCAGGTCCTGCGGGTCGTGGACCTCGCCACCGGGGCCGGCGCGGAACTGCCCCTGCCGGCGGGCACGACGCTGGTGGACGGGCCCGCCTGGTCGCCCGACGCGCGGTTCGTCGCGGTGTCCGAGGGCGGGCAGCGGCTGCGGTTCGTGCCGACGGAGCCGGGCGCCGAGGTCCCGGCGCCGGTGCCCGGCAGCGGCGGGGTGCTGGGCTGGACGTCGCCGGAGGTCGTGGTGCACCCGGCGGTGGACGCCGGCGAGGGGCAGGACTTCCGGGTGGTGCGCAGCGACCTGCGCACCGGGGTGACGACGCCGTTCTTCCGGGTGCCGACCACGGGCGGGGAGTACGCCGTCGGTGAGGTGTCGCTGGCGACGGCGCTGCTGCCGGGGGCCGTCACCGTCCCCGGCGTCGCGGTCGACCGCGGTCCGTGGCCGCTGGAGCTGCGGGTGGGGCTGGTGCTCGGCGCGGCGCTGCTGGCGGCCCCGGCGACCGCGGGCGTGCGCCGCCGGGTGCGGGAGCTGCACGCGCTGACGGCGGTCCCCGAGTGGGCCCGCGACCCCAGCCGCGGCTGAGCCCTCCCCCGGCGCGGCTGCCGCGACCGGGGGTCCCCGCCGCCGGCCGTGGTGGGATGGAGCGGTGGAACCGCACCCGCACCCCCACGTCCACGACGGCTCCCCGCCGGCGCCGCTGGGGCGGCGCGCGCGGCGGGTCCTGACGCTCGTCGTCCTCGCCGTGGTCCTCGCCGCGGTCGCGGGGATGGCGGCCACCTGGCCGCGGGACGTCCCGAGCGCGTCGGTGGGGTACGTGGGCGCGGAACCGGTGCGCGGTGACGTCCTGTCCACGACGATGCTCACCTGCCGGGGCGAGCTGGCCGAGGAGCGGCTGCCCGACGGGACGCTGCCGGAGACCGTCGAGTGCCCCGAGGCGACGGTCCGCGTCGACGGGCCCGCGGGCACCGAGGTGACGGTGCCCGTGCCCGCCGCCGCGTACCACGGCGGGCTGTCCCCGGGCACCCGCGTCGTCCTGACCCGCTACCCCGCCGAGGCCGGCGGGCAGGACACCTACGTGTGGGACGACGTGGACCGCCGCGTCCCGCTGGCGGTGGTGGTGGCGGTGTTCGTGGTGCTGACCGTCGCGGTGGGCCGCCGCCGCGGGCTCGCGGCGCTGGCCGGCCTGGCCCTGGGGGGCGCGGCGATCGCGTTCCACGTCGTCCCGGCCCTGCTGGCGCAGGAGGACGCCGTCGTGGTGGGGCTGAGCGCGGCGACGGCCGTCATGGGCGTCGTCATCTACCTCACGCACGGTTTCTCGACGCGGACCACGGTGGCGTACCTGGGGACCGTCGCGGGGCTGGTCGTGACGGCCGTCGCGGCGGTCCTGGCCGTGGACTCGGCCCACCTGACGGGCCTGAGCGACGAGAACGCGTACACCGTCACCGTCCTGACCGGGGCGGTGGACCTGCGCGGGGTGGTGCTGGCCGGGACGCTCGTGGCGGCGCTGGGCCTGCTGAACGACGTCACCATCACGCAGGCCGCGGCGGTGTGGGAGGTGCGCGCCGCGCAGCCCGCCGCGGGGTTCCGGGAACTGTTCGCGGCGGGCATGCGGGTCGGGCGCGACCACCTGGCGTCCACCGTCTACACGGTGACGTTCGCCTACGCCGGGGCGGCGATGCCGTCGCTGCTGCTCGTGCGGCTGTACGACCAGCCGCTCGGCCAGCTCGTGAACTCCTCGGCCATCGCCGAGGAGCTCGTCCGGTCCGCCGTCGGCGGCATCGCCCTCGCGCTCACCGTCCCGCTGACGACGGCGCTCGCCGCGGCCCTCGTGCTGCGCTCCCCGCGGGGATCCGGTAGCGGATCAGCCGGGCCGAGTTGACGGCCACGAACACCGACGAGGCGTTGTGCGCGATCGCGGCGAGCACGGGTGAGAGCGCACCGGCCGCCCCGAGCGCCAGCCCGACCCCGTTGACGGCGATCGAGGCGCCGTAGTTCTGCTTGATGAGACCCAGCGTGCGGTCGCCGAGGTCGCGCAGTTCCAGCAGCCGGCGCAGGTCGTCGCCGACGAGCGCGACGTCGGCGGTCTCCACGGCGACGTCGGTGCCGGACATCCCCATCGCGATCCCGAGGTCGGCCAGCGCGAGCGCCGGGGCGTCGTTGGTGCCGTCCCCGACGACCGCGACGACGTACCCCTCGGCCTGCAGGTCGCGCACGACGTCCTGCTTGTCCTCGGGCATCACCTCGGCGCGGAACTCGGTGACGCCGAGCTCGGCGGCGACGGCGGCGGCGGTCGCGGCGTTGTCGCCGGTGAGCATGACGATGCGCCGGACCCCGGTGCGCCGCAGCTCCTCCAGGACGCCGCGCGATTCGGAGCGGACCTCGTCGCGCAGGCTGACCAGGCCGGTGAGGACCCCGTCGACGGCCAGCAGCAGGGGGGTCTCGGCGGCGGCCTGCAACCGGTCGACCCAGTCCTGGGCGTGGTCGTCGACGGGGACGCCCTCGCGGCGCATGAGGCCGGGGGACCCGACGAGCAGGACGCGGCCGCTGGCCTGGACGCGCATCCCGAGGCCGAGGATGACCTCGCACTCCTCGTGGGTGGGGATGACGAGGTGGCGTTCCTCGGTGGAGCGGATCACCGCCTGCGCGAGGGGGTGCTTGGAGTGGACCTCGGAGTTCGCGGCCTCGGACAGGACCTGCTCGGGGGTCCAGTCGTCGCGGAAGCTGAGGACGTTGGTGACGACGGGGCGGCCGACGGTGAGGGTGCCGGTCTTGTCGAAGACGAACGCGTCGACGCGGCCGGCGGCCTCGAGGTGGGAGCCGCCCTTGACGAGGATCCCGCGGCGGGCGCCGTTGCCGATGGCGGCGCTGATGGCGGTGGGGGTGGCCAGCCCGACGGCGCAGGGGCAGGCGATGAGCAGCATCGTCATGGCGCGCCGCACGTCGCGGGTGAGGACGAGGGTGGCGAGGGCGAGCCCGAAGGAGGCGGGCACGAACCGGCGGGAGAACGCGTCCCCCACGGTCTGCACGGGGGCGCGGTCGGCCTGGGCGTCCTCGACGCGGGCGACGATGCGCCCGACGGCGGTGTCCTGTCCGGTGGCGGTGGCGCGCACGACGAGCCGGCCGCGCAGGGCGACGCTGCCGGCGAGGACGGGGTGCCCGACGGTGCGCTGGACGGGCAGGTTCTCCCCGGTCAGGGCGGCCTGGTCGACGACGGCCTCCCCCTCGACGACGTCGCCGTCGACGGGCACGGTGGACTGGTCGTGGACGACGACGAGGTCGCCGACGGCGAGGTCGGCGAGGTCGACCTGCTGCTCGACGACCTGCCCGTCGGCGGTGCGGCGCTGCACCCAGGCGGTGGTCTCGCTGCCCCGCAGCAGGTCCGCGATGGCGCGGCGGGTGCGGCGCAGCGTGAGGTCCTGGAGGTACTCGCCGATGTTCAGCAGCCACAGCACGGTGAGGGCCACGACGTTCTCGCGCAGCAGCAGGCTGGCGACGGTGGCGGCCGAGACGAGGGCGTCGGTGCCGGGGCTGCGCTTGCCGGCCAGGGCCCCGACGGCGCCCTTGAGGAAGGGGTAGCCGGAGAAGATCGTGACGCCGGTGGCGACGAGCCGGGACGTGGGGCCCAGCAGCGGGGGGCGGCCGAAGGCGTAGCGGCGCAGGCCCAGCAGCGCGAGGGCCGCGCCGCCGACGGCGATGCGGGCGACCTCGCCGTTGCCGACGTCGGCCGAGCGGGGGGTGCGGGTCGGGGCGGCGTCGGCGGGGATGGCGGCGGCCGAGGCGACGGCGGCCAGCAGGTCGGTGACGTCGAGGGCCTCGGGGTCGTAGTGGACGACGACGCTGCCGGTCACCGGGTAGGCCCGCGCGAGCCGGGTCCCGGGCAGCCGGTCGAGGGCTTCCTCGGCGGCGACGGCCCGGGCCGGGCTGCGGCGCAGCCAGTCGGCCTGGAAGCGGGCGCGGCCGGCGACGTCGGAGACGACGGTGAGCGGGGACAGCTCCACGGTCAGTGCTGGTGGTCGTGCCCGGCCTGGGGCGTGGGCGGCACGGGGGCCTGCTCGCCGAGCTCGTCGTAGGCCTGGGCGACGATGTCGCCGGCGCCGAGGCGGAACCGCTCGACGCCGGTCTCGGCGGCGCGGGAGGTCCTGATGCCGACCTTGGTGCCGGTGACGGCGATGCGGCGCAGGGCGGCGGCGCCGCGGCCGTCGCTGACGGCTTTGACGAGGCCGGCCGAGGCGGCGGCGGTCAGGACGAGACGCCCGAGGGGCGCGGCGATGGGCAGCACGGTTCCTCCACTGAGATCGGTTCTCATTGCACCACACCGGGCGCGGACCCGCTCCTCACGGGGCGAGCGTGAAACGGTACTCCGTGAGGCTGTGGAACTCCTCGCCCACGAGCAGCACCGTCGTCGGGAACCCCGGGCGGTTCGGGGCGTCGGGGAACCCCTGCGTCTCCAGCGCCAGCCCCGCGCGCGGCCCGTACGGCACCCCGGCCTTGCCGACCAGGGTCCCCGCCAGCGACCCGCCGGTGAAGAACTGGATCCCCGGCTGGTCGGTGCGGACCTCCAGCCGGCGGCCGGACACCGGTTCCTCGACCACCGCGGCGAGCGCGGCCTCGCGGGCCCCGGCCGGGACGTCGGCCAGGACGAAGCAGTGGTCGAAACCCTTCCCCCGCCGCAGCTGCTCGTCGTCGGCGTCGACGCGGTACCCCACCGGCACCGGCTCGCGCAGGTCGAACGGGGTGCCCTCGACGGGCTGGGGCTCCCCCTCCGGCAGGCCCGTCTCGTCGACGGGCAGGTAGCGGTCGGCCAGGACCTGGACCAGGTGCGCGTCGACCGTCCCCGCACCGTCCCCGGCGAGGTTGAAGTAGGCGTGGTTGGTGAGGTTCACGACCGTCGTCGCGTCGGTCGTCGCGGCGTACTCGACGGTCAGCGCCCCCTCGTGCAGCAGGTAGGTCACGTGCACCGACAGCGCGCCGGGGAACCCGTTGTCCCCGTCGGGGCTGAGCAGCGAGAACCTCACCCCGCAGGCCCCCTCGACCCGGTGGGCCGTCCACGACTGCTCGGAGAACGGGTGCGTCCCGCCGTGGATGGCGTTGCCCCGGTCGGTCACCGGGACCGCGAACGACTGCCCGTCGAGCTCGAACCGGCCGCCGGCGATGCGGTTCGCGAACCGGCCCACCGTGGCCCCGAACGACCGGCCCTTCCCGGCGTACGGCTCCAGGGCGGCGAACCCGAGGACCACGTCGGCGAGCGCGCCGTCGCGGTCGGGCACCAGCAGCGACTGCAGGCGCGCGCCGTGCTCGACGAGCCCCACCCGCACCGTCCCGTCGTCCAGGACCCAGCGCGCGACGGGCGTGCCGTCCTGCAGCGCGCCCCACCCGGACTCGACCGTCACCGAACCCACGGAGTTCTCCACCGGGGCGACGCTACCGGGGGGCTACCGGGGCCGCTCGCGGTCGGCGCCGCGGAGCGCCGCGGTCACCACCGACCCGGTCGCGACGGCCGCGCCGCCGAGCAGCAGGATCCCGGCCGCCCAGTACTTCCAGTCCCAGCTGAGCCCGAACAGCTCCTGGACGGCGACGGCCGCGCCGATCGCGACGAGCACCAGCCCGCCGAGGACGGCACCGGGGTTCGGGCCCCGACGGGGCGCCTCCTCGTTCACTTCCCCTCCAGGGTGGTCGATCCGGGGGCGCCGATCCGGACCTCACCGGTCCAGCTCGCGGCGCGCAGCTGCGGGGTGCCCGCGGGCACGGTCCAGTCGTCGGGGTCGTCGCCGCGCACCCGCACGGCGGCGGCGAGGTCGGCGGCGTCGGGGCCGAGGGCGAAGACGCGCCGGACGTCCAGGCCACCGGCGACCTCGTCCCCGCCCTCCCGCGACGGTTCGGTCCCGCGCGGCGCCCCGACCTCCACGACGTCGGCGGCGGGCCGCCACCGGACCGTCCCGGCCAGGGCGGTGGCGTCCAGCAGGACGGTCGCGTCCCGCGGCACCTCCACGGCCAGCCGGCCGGCGGCGATCGTCGCCGAGGCCGGGCCGGCGTCCAGCCCGGTGGGGTCGACGGTCAGGAGGCCGACGGCGGAGCTGATCCCGTCCTGCGTCGTGGGGCGCCAGGTCCGGTCGACCTCCCAGGTCCAGTTCGTCGACGGCGGCAGCAGGGCGGTGGCGACGGCGGCGAACGCCGCGGGCCAGGCCAGCCCGACGAGCGCGGTGCGCCGGCCGCGCAGCCCGGCGACCACCGCCCCCAGGCCGGCCACGACGACGGCGGCGGCCAGGGCGAGGGTCAGCGCGCGGGCGTCGAGGGTCGTCAGGAGCCCGGCGGCGACGACGGCGCCCGCGGCCAGCAGCGCCAGCCCGAGGGTCGCGGTGGTCAGCAGCGGGGACCCCGGGCGCTGCCGGGCCTGCTGCTCGGCCTTCCGGCGGGCGCGGTCGGCGGCGCGGCGGGCCGCTTCCTCGACGGCGAGCCGTCCCCGCTCGCGGGCCTGCTCGCGGGCGGCGGCGCGCCGCTCGGTCGGGGACCCGAAACCCGCCTGCGGGCCGGTGTCCGCCACGGGGTCCGCCACGGGGTCCGCCACGGGGTCCACCGCGGGGTCCGGCTTGACGAGCGAGACCGGGCGGGTGACCGCCTCGGGTCCGGGCCGGGGTCCTGGTTCGGTGACGGGGGCGGTGACGGGTTCGCGCCGCGCGCACGGCGGCAGGCTGAAGTCGCGCAGCAGCCACCAGCCCAGCAGCGCGACGAGCCCGGTGATGAGGAAACCCGAACCGGCGCCGCTGAGCCCGCCGTTCAGCAGCCCCAGCAGGGCGCGGGGCAGGACGAGGTCGGCCACGACCAGCGCCGCCGACAGCCAGGCCGCGCCGGACAGCTCACCGCGCAGGACCGCCTCGGCCTCGATGCGCCCGCCGCCGTCCTCGCGACCGTCGGGCAGCAGCAGCCAGCAGGCGCCGTAGAAGGCCAGCCCCAGGCCCCCCACGACGGTCAGCGCGACGAGGACGCCGCGGACCAGCAGGGGGTCGACGCCCAGCCGGGCGGCGATGCCGCCGCACACGCCCGCGAACCAGCGGTCCGGTGAGCGTTCGACGCCGGCGGACCGGACGGTCGCGAAGAACTTCGCGCCCTGACGGGTGGGGGTGCTCACGGTCCGACTCTCCCATCGGTCCCAGGGGATCCGGGGTCAGCCCGGGCGGCTCAGAAGATCCAGCCCAGGCCCAGCAGGCCGTTGCCGACGATCAGGTCGAGCACGACCAGCCCGATGGCCAGGACCAGCGCGCCGGACACGTCGCCGCGCTGCGCCACCTGCGCCTCGATGCGGCCGGTCGCGTCGGGCAGCAGCGCCCAGGCCAGGCCGTACAGGCCCAGGCCGATGCCGCCGAACAGCGCCAGGACGACGAAGCCGATCCGGACCACGTTGACGTTGACGCCGGTGCGCTCGGCGACGCCGCCGGCGACCCCGGCGATCCAGCGGTCGCGGCTGCGGACGAGGCGGGTGCGGCGGACCGCGCCGAAGAAGCGGTCGGCGGCGGTCGGGCGGGCGGGGTCGTCGACGGGCTGGCTCATCGTGGGCTCCTGGGTGGTGTCGGAGGGGGTGTCGGAGGGGGTCTTGCCGAAGCTGAGGTGGTCGGTCGAGGTCATGTCCCGAGACTGGCCCGCGCGGACCCCCGGGCACATCGGGGACGACCCTGAGACGACCCTGAACCTCGGCTGCGGGGGTCCCCGGGGTCGGGCGGCGCGTGCCACGATCGGGACGTGAGCACGCAGGCGGCAGCACCCCCGGGCACGGTGACCAGACCCCCGCTGCTGCGGGCCGTGGAGCACAAGCGGGTGGCCGGCGTGGCGGCCGGGATCGCCGTGCACACGGGGATCCCGCTGGCCCGGGTCCGCGCCGTGTTCGCCGCCGCCGCCTTCCTCGGAGGTTTCGGGGTCGTCCTGTACGCCGTCCTGGCGCTGCTGCTGCCCGACGAGCGCCAGCTGGCCCTCGACCCCGCGCAGCGCGCCGACCCCGCCGGGTGGGTCCTCGCGCACCGCAACGCCCTCGTCGGGGTGGCCCTGGTGGTGGGGGTCGGGATCGTGCCCGCCGTGAACCTCGTGCAGGGGTCGTCCCGGTTCGTGGTGCCGGTGCTGGTCGCGGGCGCCGGGGTGGTGCTGGCGTGGAGCCAGCTCGACGCGACCCGGCGGCGCCGGTTCGTGGAGGAGTCCTCCGACGGCCGCGGCGCCGTCGCGCGGGTCCTGGTGGGGGCCTCGCTGGTCGTCGTGGGCGCCGGGTTGTTCTTCGTCGTCGTCGGTGACGTGGGGCAGTTCTGGCGGTCGGCGCTGGCCGGGGTCGTCGTCCTGGGCGGGGTCGGCCTCGTCGTGGCCCCGTGGGTGGTGCGGCTGTGGCAGGACCTGGGCGCGGAACGGGCCGCGCTGGCGAGGGAGCAGCAGCGCGCGGAGTTCGCCGCGCACGTCCACGACTCGGTGCTGCAGACGCTGGCCCTCATCCAGAAGCGGGCGGCCGACCCCGGCGAGGTCGCGCGGCTGGCCCGGCGCCAGGAACGTGAACTGCGGCAGTGGTTGTACGGCGACCACGGGACGGCCGCCGGGACGCTCGGCGCGGCGCTGCGGGCCGCGGCCAGCGAGGTGGAGGACGTGTCGGGCGCCGTCGTGGAGGTCGTCCTGGTGGGCGACCTCGACAACCGCGAGCTCGACCGCGGGTTGTCGGCGCTGGCCCAGGCCGCGCGCGAGGCGATGCTGAACGCGGGCCGGCACGCGGGGGGCGCGGTGTCGGTGTACGCCGAGCCGGTGGGCGCCGACGTCGAGGTGTTCGTCCGGGACCGCGGCGAGGGTTTCGACCTCGACGCGATCCCCGAGGACCGGCTGGGGGTGCGCGAGTCCATCGTGGGGCGCATGCAGCGCGCCGGGGGTTCGGCCTCGATCCGCCGTCCCGCCGACGGCGGGACCGAAGTGACGTTGCGGCTGCCGGGAGGGGTTTCGTGATCAGGGTCCTCGTCGTGGACGACCACCGGATGGTGCGTTCGGGGGTGCGGGCGGAACTGTCCACCGCGGACGACCTGGAGGTCGTCGGCGAGGCCGCCGATGTCGAGGGGGCCGTCGCGGCCGTGGTGGCGCTGCGGCCCGACGTGGTGCTGCTCGACGTGCACCTGCCGGCCGGGCCGGACGAGAACCCGGCGCCGGGGGCCGGCTCGGGCGGGGCGCAGGTCCTGGCCCGCTGCGCTGACCTGCTGACCGCCGCGCCGCCGGTCCGGTTCCTGGCGCTGTCGGTGTCCGACGCGGCCGACGACGTGATCGCCGTCATCCGCCGCGGCGCCCGCGGGTACGTGACGAAGACGATCAGCGGGGACGAGCTGGCCGCCGCGGTGCGCCGCGTCGCCGACGGCGACGCGGTGTTCTCGCCGCGGCTGGCGGGTTTCGTGCTCGACGCGTTCGGCGCGGGCGCCGGGGAGGTCGCCGCGGCCGACGACGAGCTGGACCGGCTCTCGGCCCGCGAGCGGGAGGTGATGCGGCTCATCGCGCGCGGTTACGCCTACAAGGAGGTGGCGAAGGAGCTGTTCATCTCGGTGAAGACGGTGGAGACGCACGTCTCGGCGGTGCTGCGCAAGCTCCAGCTGTCGAACCGGAACGAGCTGACCCGCTGGGCGGCGGCCCGCCGCCTGCTCTGAGCGGCGGCGGAGGGCTCCCCGGTGGCCGGGGCGGGGTGGGCACTACCCTCTGGACCGGTCCACCCCGCGTCCCTGGAAGGACACCGATGTCCCAGCCCCTCCGCTTCGCGCTCATCGGCACCGGCCGCATCGGCCAGGTCCACGCCGCGTCCCTGCACCGCAGCGAGGACGCCGTGCTCACCGTCGCCGCCGACGCGCTCCTGCCCGGCGCCGAGCGGACGGTCGCCCGCTACGGCGGCCGCGCGACGTCCGACGCGCTGGCCGCGATCGCGGCCGACGACGTCGACGCGGTCGTCGTCGCCTCCCCCACCCCCACCCACGTCGACCTCATCACCGCCGCGCTCGACGCCGGGAAACCGGTGCTGTGCGAGAAGCCCATCGACCTGGACATCGCCCGCGTCGACGCGGTCCGCGAGCGGGCCCGCTCGGCGGCGACGCCCGTCGTCCTGGGTTTCAACCGGCGCTTCGACCCGCACTTCACCGAACTGCGCCGCCGCGTGCGGGCCGGGGAGATCGGCCGCCTGGAGCACCTGTCCATCACCAGCCGCGACCCGGAGGAACCGCCGTCGGAGTACGTCGCGGTCTCCGGCGGCATCTTCCGCGACATGACGATCCACGACTTCGACACGGCCCGCTCCTTCGTCCCCGACGTGGTGTCCGTGACGGCGGTCGGGTTGCGGCAGTTCAGCGCGGGCATCGCCGCGGCGGGCGACTTCGACGCCGCCGTCACGACGCTGGTGGGGGCCGGCGGGGAGTCGGTGACCATCACGAACTCCCGGCACGCCGCCTACGGCTACGACCAGCGGATCGAGGCGTTCGGCTCCGCGGGGCTGCTGGAGGTCGGGAACGTGACGCCGACGCTGGTGCGGTCGACGTCGGCGGCGGCGACCGCCTCCGGCGAGCCGTACCGCCGGTTCTTCCTGGAGCGCTACCGCGACGCGTACGAGCTGGAACTGGCCGCGTTCATCGCCACCGTCCGCGGCCAGGACACGTCCGCGAACCCGAGCCCGGGTTTCGAGGACGGCCGCGCCGCGCTGCTGCTGGCCGACGCCGCGGAGGTGTCGGCCCGGGAGGGGCGCACGGTCGCGGTCGACCTGTCGTGACCCGCACCGCGTCCTGACCCGGCGGTCAGCCGGCGGCCCGGCCGGCGCCGGCGCGGGCGAAGTGCCGGACCACGTCGTCGGGCGGGTCCGGCACCGTCAGGGGCACCGACCCCGACCGCAGGGACCGCGCCGCCAGGACCCCGGTGGCGACCGCCTCGCGGGCCGCGACCGGGGACACCAGGGTGGGGGAACCCTCGACCACGTGGGCGAAGAACTCCGCCAGGGTCGCGAGGTCGGCGTCGTCGTGGCCGCTGCTGACGCCCCCGATCGGGTGCTCGCGGTCGCCGGTGGCGGTCCACTCGTGGCGGCGGTCCCACACGCGGACGACGCCGCCGGCGGTGTCGCCGAAGTTCTCCAGCCGCCCCTCGGTGCCGATGACGGTGTAGTTGCGCCAGTAGTCGGGGGTGAAGTGGCACTGCTGGTAACTGGCCTGCACGCCGTTGTCCAGGCCCATGAGCACCATGGACAGGTCCTCGACGTCGACGACGGGGTTCAGCCCGGTCTGCGCCGCGGGCGGCCAGGTGCCCGCCGTGAACCGGTCCGGCACCGCCTCGCCCGCCCGTTCCCGCCGGTCGGTGATCGCGCCGTACACCACGAGGTCGCCCATCCCGACGACGCGGCGGGTGTACCCGCCGGCCAGGTGGTGCACGACGTCGAGGTCGTGGCTCCCCTTCTGCAGCAGCAGCGTCCCCGTGCGGCGGCGGTCGGCGTGCCAGTCCTTGAAGTAGTAGTCCCCGCCGTGGCCGACGAAGTGCCGCACCCACACGGCTTTGACCTCGCCGATCTCCCCGCGGTCCACGATCCCCTTCATGGTGCGCACGACGTCCGCGTGCCGCAGGTTGTGCCCCACGTACAGCGGCGTCCCCGTCGCGGTCGCCGTCGCCAGGACCCGGTCGGCGTCGGCCAGCGTCGTGGCCAGGGGTTTCTCCAGGTAGACCGCGACCCCGGCGCGCAGCAGGTCGACGGCGATGCCGGCGTGGGTGTCGTCGGGGGTGGTGACCAGCGCGGCCCGCACGCCGGTCCCGGCCAGGAGGTCGCGGTGGTCGGCGAAGACGGCGGCGCCGGGGAACAGGGCCGCCGCCCGGTCCCGGCCCGCCGGGGTCGTGTCGGCGACGGCGGTGACGCGCGCCGACGGCCACGCCTGCGCGACGTGGGTGCCGAGCTCGGCGCGGTCCCCGGCGCCGACGACGGCGACCGGCAGGTCCGGCGTCACGCCGTCCCCTCGGCCAGGACCCGCAGGAGGCGGATGGTCTCCTCCTCGACGGCGGCGCGGCCGGCGCTGACGTACCGGCGGGGGTCGGTGACGTCGGGCTGGGCGGTGAGCACCTGCCGCAGCGCCCCGGTGAACAGGCCGTTGAGGTGGGTGGCGACGTTGACCTTCGTCATCCCCGCCCCCACCGCCCCGCGCAGCTCGGCGTCGGACAGCCCCGAGGAACCGTGCAGGACCAGCGGGACGGGGACGCTGCGGGCCAGTTCGCGGATCAGCTCGCGGTCGGCGCTGGCCACCCGGGTCCGCATGGCGTGGGAGGTCCCCACCGCGACGGCCAGCGCGTCGACGCCGGTCGCCGCGACGAACTCGGCCGCGTCCGCGGGGTCGGTGCGGGCGCCGGGGACGTGCACGCCGTCCTTGCCGCCCACCTCGCCCAGCTCGGCCTCGACGCCGATGCCCGCGTCGTGGCAGCGCCGCGCCACGTCGCGGGTGGCGGCGAGGTTCTCCTCGTAGGGCAGTTCGGACCCGTCGAACATGATCGAGTCGACGCCGAGCTCGATCCCGGTGGCGACGAGGTCGAGGTCCTTGACGTGGTCGAGGTGGACGAGGACCTCCACGTCCGCCGCGCGGGCGACGGCCTGCGCGGCGACCGTGATGGGGACCAGCCCCCGGTGGTAGGTGACGCAGTTCTCGCTGATCTGGAGGACCACGGGCAGCCCGGCGCCGGCGGCCCCGGCGACGATGGCCTCGGCGTGCTCGAGCAGGACGACGTTGAACGCGCCGACCCCGCGGCCGGCGGCGCGGGCGTCGTCGAGCAGCGTCGTGAACGGGGAACTCATGCCGGGCTCCTGGTCGGGTCGAGGGGGAGGTCGAGGGGGAGGTCGAGGGGGAGGTCGAGGGGGAGGTCGAGGGGGAGGTCGTCGAGGAAGCGGGTGAGGGCGCGGTGGTCGACCTCGCCGGCCGTGGGGCGCAGGACGGCGGCGGCGCCGAAGGCCGCGGCGCAGCGCAGCGCGTCCTCCAGGGCCAGGCCCCGGGTGAGCGCGAGCACGAGCCCCGCCGTGGCGGCGTCCCCGGCGCCGGTGGGGTTGCCCCGCACCCCGGGGACCGCGGGGACGGTCAGGACCGCGCCCCCGGTGTAGGCGGCCAGCCCGTCCTCCCCCCGGGACACGACGACGGCCCCGGCGCCGCGGGCGAGCAGGTCGGCGGCACCGTCCGCCTCGGAGGCGGCGCCGGTGGCCGCGAGGAGTTCCTCGCGGTTCGGTTTGCACACGTCCGCGCCGGCGCCGGCGGCCGCGAGGAGGGCCGGGCCGGGCACGTCGGCGACCGTGAGGCCGGTCCGCGCGGCGATCAGCCGTCCCACGCCGGCGGGGTCGGCGCCCGGCGGCAGGGACCCGGACACGACGAGGGCGTCGGCGTCCGCGGTGCCGGCGGCCGCGGTCAGCGCGTCCCACTCCGCGGCCGTGACCGCCGGCCCGGGTTCGGCGAGCACCGTCGGGTGGGTCAGGTCGTCGACGACGGTGACGGTGGTCCGCGTCGGGCCGGACAGCGCGACCGTCGTCGCCGGGACGTCCAGCGCCGCGGCGAGCCACGCGCCGGAGGGGCCCCCCAGCGGCAGCACGCACCGGCACGGCACGCCCGCGGCGTGCAGGACCCGGGCGACGTTGACCCCCTTGCCGCCGGGGCGGCGCGCGACGTCGAGGACCCGCTGCGTCCGGCCGGTGCGCTGCTCCTCGACGCGGTAGGTCACGTCGACCGCCGGGTTGGGGGTGACGACGACGATCACGACGCCGCCCGCCGCAGGGCGTACAGCGCGCTGCCGTGCCCGGGGTCGTACCGGGGTTCGACCAGGGTGGGGCGCAGCGGGCTGGCGGCCAGGGCGGCCACGAACTCCTCCCGCACCACGGGCGCCTGGAACAGCCCGCCGGAGTAGGACACGGGGACGTCCTCGCCGGGGCGGTACCCCAGGGCGCGCGCCGTGGTCTCCACGAGCAGCAGGAGCTCGGCGGCGGCGTCCCGGACGATGCCCCGGGCCGTCGGGTCGCCGTCGGCGGCGGCGGCGGTGACGGCGCGGGCCAGGGAGGCGACCTCGGTGCGCCGCCCCTGCCAGTGGTCCAGGACGACGCTGATCACGTCGAGGTCGGAGGCGACGCCCAGGGCGGCGCGGACGGTGTCGTGCAGGGCCGTCCGCGGCGCGCGGCCGTCGGCCATCCGGGAGAAGGCGTTCAGGCCGCGGACGGCGACCCAGTGGGCCGACCCCTCGTCGCCGAACAGCTCTCCCCAGCCCCCGGCCCGGTGGGACCTCCCGTCCCGCTCGCCGTAGGCGATGGAGCCGGTCCCGGCGACGACGTTGACCCCGTCCCGCCCGCCCAGGGACCCGGCCCAGCCGCTGACCATGTCGTTGCCGCAGACGTAGCGCCGGTGGCCGAGGACCTTCTCGGGGAGGGCGTCCAGGGCGGGGACGTCGGCGCTGAACTCGCCGTAGCCGGGGAAGGCGAAGAACGCGAAGCCGAGGTCGTCGGCGTCGATCCCGGCCGTCACGGCGGCCACCCCGTCGGCGACGATCCGCTCGACCGGGGCGAGCCCGTCCCGGCCGAAGTAGTAGCAGGACGGTTGCTGGTCGCGGGCGACGACCGCGCCGTCGGCGTCCACGAGGACGAAGGCGGTCTTGGTGCCGCCGCCGTCCATGCCGAGGTAGTGGGTCACGGCAGGGGCAGTTCGTGGATGCGGACGCCCCGGACGACGCGGTTCACCGAGCCGTCGGGGAACGGGTTGTCGGGCGTGCAGCCCAGGCGCACCGAGGCGCCGAGGGCGAGCAGCTGCGCGAACGTCGCCAGCGCCACGGCCCGCAGGCCGTCGTCGAGGTCGTCGAGGCCGGGCACCGGGAAGTCCTGCGCGCCCAGGTGCACGACGCGGCCGGGGTGGTCCTGCCGCAGCTCGGCGACGATGTCGGCGTCGTAGCGCGCGGTGTAGGGGTCGCCGGACCCCAGGACGACGACGAGCGTGCGGTCGTCGACGACCGACTTCGGTCCGTGCCGGAACCCCAGCGGGGTGTCGTGGAAGGCCGCGACCCGGCCGGCGGTCAGTTCCAGGAGCTTCAGCGCGGACTCCTGCGCGAGCCCGCGCAGCGGCCCGCTGCCCAGGTAGACGACGCGCCGGGGTTCGCCGTCCAGCAGCGCCTCGACCTCCCCCGAGCGCTCCAGCAGGGACGTCGCGGCGTCCGCGAGGGCGTCGACGGTGCCCGCGCGCCCGGGCTCGAAGGCCAGCAGGACCGCCAGCAGCATCGTCGAGAAGCTCGACGTCATGGCGAAACCGGTGTCGTTGGTCCGCTCGGGCAGCAGCAGCACGAACGACCGCGGCGCGTCGGCGTGCTCGCGGGCCAGGCGTCCCTCGGCGTTGCAGGTGATGACGAGGTGGTGGACCTCCGGGGCGACCTGCTCGGCGACGCGGGTGGCGGCGGAGCTCTCGGGGCTGTTGCCGGACCGGCCGAACGAGACCAGCAGCACGGGCAGCGGTTCGGCCAGGGTCCCCAGCGGGTCGGCGACGAGGTCGGTGGTGGCGAGGGGCTCGACGCGGCGGCGCAGGGTGCGGCGCAGCGCCTCACCGGCGATGTCGCCGATGAACGCGGAGGTGCCGGCGCCGGTGAGGACGATGCGCAGGTCGTCGCGGGCGAGCAGCGGGGCCAGGAACTCCCGCAGCGCGGGCCCGCGGTGGGCCAGGAGGTCTCGCAGCTCGCGCCAGGCGTCCGGCTGCTGCCGGATCTCGCGGTGCGTCGCGCTGGTGGGGGTGGCCAGGTGGGGCACGGGTGCTCCTGCGGTTCGGGGCGTGCGGGTGGTCGTGGGGGTGGTCGTGGAGGTGGTCGTGCGGGTGGTCACGGGGTTCAGCCCTTCAGGCCGGCGGAGGCCATGGTCGCGACGAACTGCTTCTGCGCGAGGAGGAAGAGCAGCACGAGCGGCAGGGTCGCGACGACGTTCCCGGCCATGAGCAGCGACCAGTCGGTGCGGCGGGTGCCCTGGAAGTTCGTCAGGCCCAGCTGCAGGGTGAAGGCGTCCTCGTCGTTGATGGCGACCAGCGGCCAGACGAGGTCGTTCCAGGAACCCAGCAGCGTGAAGATCGCCAGCGTCGCCAGCGCCGGCCGGGCCAGCGGCAGGACGATGCGGAAGAAGACGCCCCAGCGGGAGCACCCGTCGATGCGGCCGGCCTCCTCCAGCTCGGCCGGCAGCGACAGGAAGAACTGCCGCATGAGGAAGATGCCGAACGCCGAGGCGAGCCAGGGGACGATCGCGGCACCGAGGTCGTTGACCAGGCCGAGCCGCGCGAACATCACGTAGGTCGGGATCATCAGCAGCTGCGACGGGATCATGATGGTGGCCAGGACGGCGAGGAACCCGAACGAGCGGCCCGGGAACCGCAGGCGCGCGAAGCCGTAGCCGGCCAGCGAGCACAGGACCAGGTGGGAGACGATGGCGACCGCGGACACGACGGCGGTGTTGAGCAGCCAGCGCAGGATCGAGGACTGCTCGAACAGCTTCTCGTAGCCGCTCAGCGTCAGCTCGGAGGGGAGGAACGCGGGCGGGAACCGGTTGATGTCCGACGCGGGGGTCAGCGAGGTGAGGAGCATCTGCGCGAAGGGCAGCACGAACAGCAGCGCGACGGGCACCAGCAGCAGGTGCCAGGGGCTGAACGGCAGCCGGCGGCGCGGGCGCGGCGGGGTGAGCGTGGTCACGAGGTCCTCCCGGCACGGCGTTGGGTGAGGGTGACGGCGACCGTCACGGCGAGGGTGGCGAGGAACAGCCCGTACGCGATGGCCGAGCCGTACCCGAACTGCAGGTGCTGGAACGCCGTCGTCCACACCTGGTAGACGATCGTCTCGGTCGCGCCGAGCGGCCCGCCGCGGGTGGTGGCGTAGACGAGGTCGAACAGCTGGACCGCCTGCAGGGTCTGGTAGACGGCCACGAACGAGGTCACCGGCCGCAGCTGGGGCCAGACGACCCGCCAGAACACCTGCCAGGAGGTCGCGCCGTCGATGCGCGCGGCCTCGAGGGTCTCGGCCGGGACGTCCTGCAGGGCGGCGAGGTAGATGACGGTCGTGAACGCCGCCTGGCCCCACAGCGACATGATCGTGATGACGACCATGGCCTGGCCGCTGTCCTCCAGCCACCCCTGCTGGGGCAGGTGCAGGACCCGCAGCACGTTGTTCACCAGCCCGAACTGGGGGCTGAACAGGTACGTGGTGAGGATGCCGGTGGCGGCCGCCGACGCGACGAACGGGACGAACACCGCCGTGCGGTAGAGCCCGACGAACCGGATCCTGCGGTTGAGCGCGACGGCCAGGAACACCCCCAGCAGCAGCGAGGCCGGCACGAACAGGACGGTGTAGAGGCCGGTGTGCAGGACGGCCGCGCCCACGTCCGCGTCGGTCAGGAGGTCGCGGTAGTTCTGGGTGCCCACCCCGACCGGCGGGCTGAAACCGTCCCAGGCGCGGAAGGACAGGACGAGGGCCCACACGCCGGGGAACAGGGTGAGCCCGCCGACGACGACCAGGGCGGGGGCGACGAAGCCCCAGCCGGCCCAGGCCTCCCCGGTGAGCCGGCGGCGGCGGGGTGCGGCGGTCTCGGCGGGGGGCCGCTGGGTGCGCGGTCCGGTGGTTCCGGTGATGGTCACGGGGGCTCCTAGCTCTGCCGGAGGGCTTTGTCGGCGGCGACGGTGGCCTCGGCCAGGGCCGGCCCGGGCGCGCCCTGCCCCTGCAGGACGCGCGCGACCGCCGCGCCGACGGCCTCGGACAGGCCGTTGTAGCCGGGGACGGTGGGGCGCGACTGCTTCGCGTTGGCGGCGTTGGCCTGCATGACGTCCAGGCCGGGCAGCTCGCGCGCCTGGGCGAGGAACGTCTCGCCGGTGGCCTCGCTGGACCGCAGCGGCAGGTTCCCGACGGCGAGGTTGAACCGCTCGTCCTGCTCGGCCGACGTCAGCCACCGGGTGAACTCGGTCGCCCAGTGGGCCCGGTTGACGTCGTCGTTGTCGAACAGCGTCCACAGGTCCGGGCCGGAGACCGTCTCGTGGTTGCCGTCGGTCCCGGGCAGCCGCACCACGCCGTAGGAGGTGCCCGCGGTCTGGAGCGCGGACAGCTCCCAGGGGCCGGAGGTCATCATCGCGACCCGGTCGCTGGCGAACAGCTGGGCGAACTTCGTGTCGGTCTGGTCGAGGTAGACGCTGCGGTCGTCCACGGCCATGGCGCGCAGGAACTCCAGCGCCTCCACCCCCTCGGGGGAGGCGAACGCCGCCCGGCTGCCGGACTCGTCGAGGATCGCCCCGCCGTTCTGCCACAGGTGCGGCCACAGCTGCCAGGTCGTCTCCTCGCTGCCGGAGACGGAGTAGGCGTACCCGTAGGTCTGGGAGGCGGGGTCGGTGAGCTGCTTCGCGGCGGCCCGGAACTCCTCCCACGTCCAGTCCTCCGTCGGGTGCGGGACCCCGGCGCGGTCGAAGACCGTCGTGTTGTAGAACAGCGCGATGTTGTCCACGACGGCGGGGAACCCGATGGTGCGGCGGCCGGTCGGCCGGGCCGTCTGCCGGGCGGCCTCGGTGAACTCCTCCCAGCCCACCTCGGGGCGGGCCACGACGTCGGTGATGTCGAGGGTCCGGCCGGAGCGTTCGAGCTGGCTGGCCCAGGACCCGAACGTGTAGGAGATGTCCGGGGCCTCGTCCGCGGCGAAGGACGCGGCCAGCTTCTGCAGCAGCTCCTCGGTCGAGGACGCCCCGGGGGACATGTCGATGGTGACGTTGGGGTGCAGTTCCTCGAACTCGTCGACGAGTTCCTGCAGGAGGTCCCCGGCCTCGTCGCTCTGGCCCGACCAGAACGTGAGGCGCACCTCGGCGGAGGTGTCGAGGACGGTGATCTCCTCCTTGCCGCAGCCGGTGGCCAGCGACAGGGCGAGCAGGCCGGTGGCGGCCAGGGCGAGCCGGCGGGACGGGGGCACCAGAACTCCTTCGGTCAGGTGGTGGTCACAGCGCGTTCGGGGCCAGGGGCTCGCGCAGAGCCTCGGGCAGGAGGTCGCCGTGGGCGGCGACGAGGTCGTCGCACATCGCCCAGATCTGCTCCGGGGTCAGCGTCGAGCTGGCGTTGGGGTCGACGAGGACGGCCTGCCGCAGGAGCCGGGGGTCACCGGTGCGGGCCGCCTCGACGGTGAGCTCGGCGACCGAGACGTACGGCCGGTTCACGGCGGCGGCCTGGACGGGCAGCGCCCCCACGGGCTGCGGGCGGATGCCGTCCCGGCCGACCAGGGTGGGGACCTCGACGACGCAGCCGGCCGGCAGGTTGTCGACGAGCCCGCGGTTGACGACGTTGGCGTGGATCTCCCGCTCGGTGCCGGTGACGAGGGAGTGGACGACCTGCGGCGCGTACTCGGTCGCGCCCTGCTCCAGCGGCAGGTCCTCCCCGGCCGCGAGGGCCTTCTCGGCGGCGTGGAACTCGTCGAGGTTCTCCTCGGAGATCCGCAGGTACTCCGACGGTTCGAGCCGGAACCGCTCGACCTGCTCGGGCGAGCGCAGGAACCACGGCAGGTACTCGGCGGAGTGCTCGCTGGTCTCGGTCGGGTAGTACCCGACGCGGCGGAAGACCTCGACCCGGACGCGGCGCTCGAGCTCGGGGTCGCGGGCGATGCGCTCGCGCAGCAGCGGGTACAGGTCGCGGCCCTCGTGGGTCCACTCCAGCAGCCAGGCCTGGTGGTTGACCCCGGCGGCGCGGAAGCGGGTGTCCTCCACGTCGAGGCCGAGCAGCCCGGCGAGGTCGTGCGCGGTCCAGTACACGCTGTGGCACAGGCCCAGGGCGGTGAGCTCGGGGGCCACGACGCTGGTCCACCAGATGTTCATGGCCATCGGGTTGGTGTAGTTCAGGAACACCGCGTCCGGTGCGACCTCGCGCAGGTCGGCGGTGAGGCCGGTGAGGAACGGGAAGGTGCGCAGGGCGCGGAACACCCCGCCGACGCCGGTGGTGTCGCCGATGGTCTGCTTCAGCCCGTAGCGGGCGGGGATCTCCAGGTCGTGCCGGGTGGCCTCGATCCCGCCGATCTGGACCATGTCGACGACGAAGTCCGCGCCGGCCAGCGCCCGGCGGCGGTCGGTGGTGGCGGTGACCGTGGTCCCGGGGCGCCCGAGGCGTTCGCGGACCTGGTGCGCGGTGCCCTCGGCGACGGCGAGCCGGCGTTCGTCGATGTCGAAGAGCGCCAGGTCGAGGGGGCCGAGGTCGTCGAAGCCGAGGAGGTCGGCGACCAGCTGCCGGGTGAAGACGACGCTGCCGGCCCCGACGAAGGTGACTCGAGTCATGGGCCGATGTTGAATGGGGTGAGCGATGGCCGCAACGATCTGAGCGAACCGCTCAGAACTACTGATCGGATCCCTGGTGACGACGGCACTCCCCCTCCCCCGCGCCGGCTCGGGCAAGCGTTCGCGCCGGCTGGTCGCCCTGCTGGACCTCCTCTCGTCGGGGGAGACGGTCAGCCTGCACCGCATCGTCGACGAGCTCGCCGTCTCGGTCGCCACGGCCCGGCGCGACCTGGCCGACCTGGAGGACCAGGGGCTGCTGACCCGGACCCACGGCGGGGCCCGGATCGCCGCCGCGGCCGTGGAGGTCCCGGTGCGGCTGCGGGCCGGGACCTCGCACCGCACGAAGCAGCTCATCGCGCGGCGCGCGGCGACGTTCCTGCCGCAGGGCCCGTACGCCGTCGCGATCGGGGGTGGGACGACGGCCGCCGAGGTCGCCCGGGCGCTGGTGTTCCGCGGCGAGCTGACGATCGTGACGAACTCGCTGACCACCGCCGGGGAGATCGGGTCCCGCCCGAACCTGCGGGTCCTGGTGACCGGTGGGATCGTGCGCCCGAACTCCTTCGAGCTGGTGGGGGTGCTGGCCGAGAACACGTTCTCGGCCCTCAACGTCGGCACCGCGTTCCTCGGGGCGGACGGGCTCAGCGCGGCGGGCGGGGTCACGACCCACGACGAGATCGAGGCCCGGACGAACGCGGCGATGGTCGGGAACGCCCAGCGCACGGTGGTGGTGGCCGACTCCTCCAAGATCGGTCGGGTCACCCTGGCGCGGGTGGCCGACCTCGCCGGGGTCCACGACGTCGTCACCGACTCCGGTGCCCCCGGGGAGGAGCTGGAGCGGATCCGGGCGTGCGGGCCCCGGGTGCACGTGGTCGCCGTGTGACGCGGTGTGAGGCCGCTCAGGCGAGCGCGGCGGCGATCCGCGGGACCAGCGCCTCGACGCCGTAGGGCACCGACAGGACGCTGTTGTAGGTCATCGCCCCGCGCTCGTCGACGGTGGGCAGCACCAGCCCGCCGCGCTGCACGACGGGCAGCCGGCGCAGCACGGGGTCGTCCTCGACCCCGGCGCGGGTGGAGTCGTCGGTGAGGACGACGAGGACGTCGGCGTCGAGCAGGTCGAGGCGCTCGGCGGAGACGTCGATGAAGAAGCTCTCCCCGGTGTCCAGGGCGGCGACGGCCGGCGGGAGGGCGAAGCCGAGGTCGGCCAGGAAGGCGCCGCGCGCGTCGCCGGGGGTGAACACGCCGTACTTGCCCTGGTAGGGCAGGGCGACCAGGGCGGTCTTCCCGGCGAACTCGGGGTGGGCGGCGACGGCGTCGGTGAACGCGGCGTCCGCCGCGTCGACGAGGGCCTGCCCCTCCGCGGGTTTCCCGAGGGCGCCGGCGACGGCGAGGGTGGTCGCGGTCCGGTCGCTGCCGTAGTCCGTGCTGCCGGCGGGACGGGCCAGGACGGGGGCGACCTGCGAGAGGTCGTCGTACCGCGCCCGGTCGATGCCGGAGACGAGCGCGAGGATCAGGTCGGGTTCGACCGCGGCGATCTGCTCGACGCCGGACTCGACGTCGGAGCCGAGCTTGACGAGGTCGCCGGTGAGCCGGTCCGCGGCCCAGGGCCCGAGGCCGGTCTCGGGGTAGAACGAGAACCCGGTGTTCGTCAGGGGCTGCCCGCCGAGGGCCAGCAGGGCGTCGGCGTCGGTGACGCCGAGGACGGCGACCCGGGTCGCGGGGGCGTCGACGACGGTCTCGCCGAAGGCGTGCCGGTATCGGAACGGGAACCCCGCGGCGGCGGCGCTGCCGGTTCCGGTGGCGGGGGGACCGGCGGCGGACCCGTCGGCGCCGCAGGCGGTGAGGGCGGCGCCGGCGAGGGTGAGGCCGGTCCCGGTGAGCAGGTGGCGGCGGTTCAGGAGAGGAGGCACGGACAGGAAGCTTAGCCTGTCCTCACCTCCTCTCCCGGTGCCGGGATCAGTCCGTGACGAGCGGGGCGCGCTCCCCCGGCTGGCCGGGGACCGCAGCGCGCCCGGCGCGCTCGGCCTCGCCCTCGCTCACCGCCGTCGTGCTGGACAGCGGGATCTCGGGGAGGAAGCACGCGATGACGGTGCCGACCAGGAACATCGGGACCATCCAGGCGAACATCGGGACCAGCGCCGTCGCGTAGGCGTTCACGACGAGGTCGGCGACCTGCGGCGGCAGCTGCTCCAGCGCCGCGGGGGTCAGGGAACTCGCGCCGCCGTGTCCGCCGGCGGCGACGTCCCCGCCGAGGGCGCCGCCGAGGCGCTCGGTGAGGCGGCTGGAGAACAGCGTGCCGAGGACCGCGATGCCGATGGTGACGCCGAACTCGCGGAACAGGTTGTTCGCCGAGGTCGCGGTCCCGATCTCCTGCGGGGACACGGCGTTCTGGACGGCCAGCACGATGATCTGCATGAACAGCCCCAGGCCCGCGCCGAGGAGGGCGACGTAGGCGCACAACTGCCACAGCGGGGTGTCCAGCGTCATGGTCGACATGGCGTACATCCCGGCGGCGGCGATGACGGTGCCCACGATCGGGAGGAACTTGTACCGCCCCGTCCTCGTCACCACCGCACCGGAACCGATGCTGGTGACCAGCAGCGCGACGACCATCGGGATGAGCAGCAGGCCGGACTCGGTGGCGTCGACGCCGTAGGACATCTGCAGGTACGTCGGCAGGTACGCCAGGGCGCCCATCATCCCGGCGCCGACGACGAGGCCGAGCAGCGTGGTGACGACGAAGGTGCGGTTGCGGAACAACCGCATCGGCAGGACCGGTTCGGACGCGGCGCGCTCGACGAGGACGAACGCGACGGCGGCGGCCACGGTCGCGGCGGCGAGGCCGAGGATCGTGCCGGAGGTCCAGTCGTACTGGCTGCCGCCCCAGCTGGTGACCAGGACGAGGCCGGTGATCGCGAGGGCGAGCAGCACCATGCCGGCGTAGTCGATCCGCGCGGTGTTCCTCCGCACCGGGAGCTTGATGGTGACGGCCGCGACGACGAGCGCCACGATCCCCAGCGGCAGGTTGATCCAGAACACCCAGCGCCAGTGCGCCGAGTCCGTCAGCCAGCCCCCCAGCAGCGGCCCGGCGACGGAGGAGACCCCGAAGACGGCGCCGATGGGAGCCATGTACTTCGCACGGTCCTTGGCCGGGACGACGTCGGCGATGATCGTCTGCGACATGATCATCAGCCCGGCGCCGCCGAGGCCCTGGACCCCGCGGGACAGGATGAGCCACAGCATGTCCTGCGACAGCCCGCACAGCGCCGAACCGGCGAGGAACAGCGCGATGGCGACGAGGAACAGGTTCTTGCGGCCGACGAGGTCGCCCAGCTTCCCGTAGACGGGCATCGCGACGGTGAGCGCGAGCGTGTAGGCCGTGATGGTCCAGCTCATGTGCTCCAGGCCGTCCAGCTCACCGACGATGGTCGGCAGGGCCGTCCCGACGATCGTCTGGTCGAGGGAGGCCAGCAGCATGACGAGCATCAGGCTGGTGAAGATCCACCCGATGCGGGGTTTCTCCTCGGTGGTGGCGGTGGTGGTCACACGTCGCTCCGGTGGTCGGTGAGGGTGCGCAGGGCGGCCCAGGCCGCCCGCGTGGAGGTCAGGAGGTCCGGCTGCAGGCCGGAGAGCCAGGTGCTGCCGCTGACCCGCAGGACCGCCCCGGCGACGGCGGCGACCGTGCGGGCGGTGAACTCGTCGGCGCCGCGGGCGGCGATCGCCCGCGCCAGCGCGTCCTCGACGGCGGCCATCCGCACGAGGAGGCCGGGCAGCAGTTCGGGGGAGGTCTCGACCAGGCCCATGAGCTGCAGGGCGCGGTCGCGGTCGTGGGTCTCGCTCTCGACCTGCCGCTCGAACAGCGCTTCGAGCGCGTCGGCCAGCGGTAGCGGGGAGTCGTGGAACTCCTGCAGCAGCTCGGGCCGCCAGGCCATCGTGTTGTGGAACAGCGCTTCGTCCTTGGTGGCGAAGTAGTTGAAGAACGTGCGGCGGGAGATCCCGGCGCGGGCGGCGATCTCGTCGACCGTCACCGCGTTCCAGCCGTTCTCCAGCGCCAGGTCGACCGCCGCGTCCGCGATCTGCTGCGTGGTCTCGGCGCGGCGGCGTTCGCGCAGGGAGGGTTCGGGCAGGGAGGGGTCGGGCACCACCCCAGGTTGCACTCAGTGCAGACTTTGCGTCAAGTGCAGATCACTCGCCCGGCGGTGGCTCCTGCGCGGCGAACCAGTCCGCGTACTCCGTGGTGCGCGCCAGGTGCCGCGTCAGGTCCGGCGCGCCGTCGTCCCACCACACCGGACCCCGCTCCCCCAGCGCGTGCTTCGCCGCGTCCACGCGCCGCCGCGCCTCCTCGCGCTCGCCGTCCCCGGCCGCGTCCCGCTTCTGCCGCCGCGCGGCCATCAGCTCGCGCACCAGCTCCTGGCGCCGCTCCTCGGGCAGCGACGGGTCCGAGCACCGCCACAACCGCCCCCGCACCACGAGGTACCGGCCGTCGGGGGTGATGAGGGGCGCCACCCGCCGATGGTGTCGGGCGGGCGCGGCGGCCGCACGCCGGCGACGCACCCACCCCCGACCCCCGTCCAGAGCGGTGGCGCCCCGGGTCCGGTCGTCGTGATCCACCGCCCGTGCCGATGAGCGAACGGGTGCCGTGTCGTCTCCCACCCCCAGCGGTGACCACCGCTCAGGCATGGTGGTGGGCGAGGCGCACCGGTCCTGCGGCAGCCGGACGTGCAGCACAGAGAGAGGCGTGACCTGGTGACCCGAGGTCCTGTGACAGCGCAGGAGGCGGAGGAGTGGGCCGTCTCGTTCCTCGGTCCGGACGCACCGTGCCGGGTGCAGGTCGAAGTCGCCGCCGGCGACGCCGCGGCAGCTGCCGCCGTCTTCGACGACCCCGACGCCGACGAGGTCCTGCACCGCACCGACCCCGCCATCGACGACCAGGTGGCGACGTTCCGGCTGGAGATCGACCGCAGTCACCGCCCCACCGCCGTCGGCTACGCCACCGGGAGGTTGCGCCACGCCGGGATACCGGTGCTGCTCAGCCGGCCGCTGGACGTCGCCGAGACGGTCAGCGACACCTGGCTGCAGGAGCTGATCGGCGGCCCCGGCCCAGACGAGAACATCCCCGGCCCCTACCCCCGCGCCCTGTTCGCCATCGGCGGGGCACGGGTCGTCCAGCAGCTGCTGGACATCGTCACCGACCCCACCGCCTTCCCCGGCTACCGCGACCGCGCCGCCCAGGGATGCCTGTTCGCCCTGCGCAACACCCCCCAGGAGCACCTGTGCCGACAGGTGCTGGACGCGGCGGTGCAGCAGCTGCGCCCGGCGCTGCGGGCCTCGCCCACCCGGACCCGCGCACCGCGACACGTCACCTCCCTGGTCGAAGCGCTGCAGGACGCCCTCGACCAGGTCGCGTCCTGGTCCTACCCCGAGTTCCGGCCTGTCCCGCAGTTGCCGCAGGAACTGCTCACCGAACTGCTGGCCGGCCCGTGCCGGGACCTGCACTGGCCGGCCCTGCAGATCCTCGCGGTGATGCCCGCCCCCCTCAGCGAGCAGACGGCGGCCGCCGTGGCCGCGGCCGCCGTCCACCACGCCGGGATCAAGGGGCCCGACGCGGCGGTGGTGGCCGGCGACGCCGTCCGCGCTCTGGGCCGCTGCCCCGACACCACCCCGGTGCGGCAGGCGCTGGAGGTGCTGAGCCGGTCCAGGAGCCTGGACGTCCGCCTGGACGCGATGGACGACCTCGTCCACCGCGGGGGCCGCCCCGCGGCGAAGGCCCTGTGGGAACGGCTCCTGCAGAACCGGTCCAGCGCCGACCGCCGGTACGCCGGTGGACTCATCGCCACCCACGGCCGGGCCGAAGACGTCCCCGCCGCGATCACCGCCCTGGGGCAGGTGTGGACGTCCAAGCACAGCCCTCAGCCGGTGCACGACACCTCGGGACTCGTGACGGCCTCGCCGTGGGGCGCGGAACTGCTCACCTTCGTGTGGAACCACCGCGAGCACCCCGCGGCCGCAGCCGGGATCCAGCGGCTGCGCCGCCGCTGGCCCACGACGCGCCCCGACCTGACCGCGTGGGTCGCGCAGCACCTGCCCGACCTGCCACCTCCGGGGCCTGACCACACCCGGAACCCCGACCGCGCCACGAACCCCGTTCACACGGACGGCTCGACCACGCGCGCATCCCGCTGATCAGGACGTCCGGACGTCTCACGGGTCGATGGCCGCGCTGTCGCGCTCACGCCGGTCTACACGGTCAAGGGGTCCATCGAGCGCCGGGGAGCGACTCCAGGAACTGCACCGTCAGGTGCGCGACCCGGCGGTGCAGCGGTGTGCGTTCACCGGGGGTGGGTGCGTCGAGCAGGTCGTAGTGCCCCACCTGGTCCCCGAGACGGATGCTCTGCGCGGCGGGGAGGTGCTCGGCGTAGACGTCGGCGTTGGTCGCGGCCGGTGTGGTCTGGTCAGCGCCGCCGGACACCACCAGGACCGGGCACCGCACCCGCGCCAGGCTCTCGAGCTCGAGCAGCGCACCGATCCCCGGGGACAGCAGGACCGCCGCTTGCACCCGCCCATCGCTGACGTCGGCCTCGCACCCTGCGAGCAGGCCGTCAGGGTCCTGCTCCCAGTACCGGCGCAGCTCACCGGCCAGGCCCGGGTACTCCGGCACCGGCGGCAGCGCGATCCGGCCGCTGACCAGCGCCTCGAACCCGGGGCGGGACACGCGTGCACCGCACAGGGCGGCCGCGGTGTAGCCACCGATGGAGAAGCCGCAGGCCACCACGCGGGAGGCGTCCAACCCCAGCCCCAGGCCCACGGCCAGGTCCAGTGCCCGGCTCAGGTCCAGCGGTCGTTCCCAGGCGCGGAGGAACGCGGCGGCCTGGTGGTCCTGAGTGGCCGTGTTGCCGTGGTGGTCCACCGCCAGCACCGCCCAGCCGGCCTCCACCACAGCCTCAGCCAGCCAGGCCAGCGAGCGGGCCGATCCACCCGTGCCGTGCGACAGCAGCACCACCGGCCAGGGTCCGGCCCCTCGCGGACGCCACAGGCTCGTGCGCAGGGGACGAGGACCCGCAGGTGCCCACGCCGCCCGCTCGGGGTCGGCGAAGTCGAGCACCAGAGGCGTCACCGCGTCGGCACCCGGATCCACGCAACGGACCGTAGCAACCGCTCCTGGTGCGATGCCGGCGACGTCGCGGCCATGACCGTCCTGCTGGGTGCTCTGCTGTGACGAGAGGGTGCGCCCCCGATCCGGTCGACCCTGATGCATCCGCGGAAGGATGGCGTCGAGCAGCCCGGAGGGCGGCTCGTGGCGTTGGAGGGGCCACGCCCTGCCTGGCCGGATCGGACTGGCAGGCTGGCCGGTGTGAACGATCGATGACCAAGACCGAACGCTGGTACGCCATCGTCGAAGAGCTACGCGCCGTCTCCCCCCGACCACGCAGCGCGCAATGGCTCGCCCACCGCTTCGAGGTCAGCCGCCGCACCATCGAACGCGACCTGGACGGACTGCTCCGAGCCGGCGTCCCCCTCTACGCTGAGGCCGGGCGCACCGGGGGTCACGTGCTCGCGCCCTCGGCGACCTTCACCCCACCCGCACTGGCGGCAGAGGAAGTCATCGCCCTCGCCGTCGCCGTCGAACGGCTGGTCGGAACCCCCTTCGCCGAGGACGGGCGCGCGGCGATGCGCAAGCTCCTGGGGACCTTGGGCCACGGTGTCAAGACGACGGCCACCACCACCCGGATCGGGTTGATGCAGGAGGTTCCGGAGGTCTCTCGTTCAGTGCAGCGGACGGTGCAGCAGGCACTGCGCTCGGGACGCGTGCTGCACCTGGACTACACCGACAGCTCCGGTGTCACCACTCTGCGCGAAGTCGAACCGCTCGGCTTCCTCGGCGGGGAGCACTGGTACCTCGTGGCGTGGTGCCGCCTGCGACAGGCGGTGCGCGGCTTTCGCCTGGACCGCATCGGCACCGCCACCGTCCTGGAAGAACACGCCCCAGCACGCGAGGTCGACCTGACCCAGCTCGTTGATGGCGTTCCCGTCAGGACGCTCCTGAATTCCGACACACCGTTGTCGCCCACCCCGGCCAGGGTGGTCCCATGACTGAACTCGCACAACGTTGGATCGACGTCTGGAACGGCGACCTCGCCTCCGCCGACGAGCTGCTCACCGACGACTTCCGCATCCACTTCGGAGACCCCGGCCCGCTGGCCGACCCCGACGCCATCGTGGGGCCGGCGATGATGGCGGCCTACGTCCGCGCATACCGCGAGCACTACCCCGCCCCTTCCTTCGTCATCGACGAAGTCCTTCCCTCCGGGCAGGGATTCGCCTTCCGCTGGACGGTGAGCATCGGCGACACCTCGGTCAGCGGCATCGACGTCGTCCACACGGCAGGTCAGCAGATCGAGCGGGTGTGGTCGGTGACCGCTCCCCGCCGCCTGCCGGCGTGAACGACCTGCCCGGGGGATGAAGGAGTGAGCGCACGCCGGTGGGCCACTGCGGTGCTCGAACAGCCCACGGCTGGTGGAGCGCCCGGTGACCGCCGGTGGCGCATCCGCCGCTCGGGAGGTTCGCGGCTCTCGGGTGCGGAGCGTGGAACCGTGGACGGGCGACACGCCCCCGTGACCCGTGACCACGGCAGCGATGACCCCACGGACTCGTGCTCGCCAGGCACGGACGCGGTCAGCAGTCGGCGGGTGCGCTGCAGAGGGGGTGTGCTGCACCCCTGATCCGAGCGGCCTGTCAGCGCGGTCCGCATCCGTCCACGCTGGGACCGGCGAGGCGTCTGCCCCTGCCGATCCAGCTCCTGGAGGAAATCACGATGACGACCCCTCACGACCAGACCGCCGCACCTTCGACCGTCCTCGCCCAGGCGCCGGCCGTCTCCTACGACGAGCACAGCAAGGTCGTCGTGATCACGGGGGCTTCCAGCGGTATCGGTGCGGCCACCGCCTCGCACCTGGCCCAGCAGGGGCACCGCGTGGTCCTCGGTGCCCGGCGCGCTGACCGCCTGGCTGAGGTCGTCGAGCAGATCCGCACCGCGGGCGGCGCAGCTGAAGCGCACGGAGTGGACGTCACCGACGCCGCCAGCGTCACAGGCCTCATCAGCGCCGCCCGGACGCGTTTCGGGCGGGTCGACGTGCTCGTCGCCAACGCCGGGGTGATGCCGCTGTCGCCGCTGGCCGCGGGCGACCTGGCGGGCTGGAACCAGATGATCGACGTCAACGTGCGCGGGCTGCTCCACGGGCTGGCGGCGGTCCTCCCGGTCTTCTCCGAGCAGCAGCGAGGTCACGTGGTGACGATCGCCTCCATCGGCGCCCACGAGGTCTCCCCGACCGCAGCGGTTTACTGCGCCACCAAGTTCGCCGCGTGGGCGATCACCGAAGGGCTGCGCCAGGAAGCCACCGACGGGCTGAGGGTCACCACCGTCTCCCCCGGAGTGGTGGACAGCGAACTCGCCTCGACCATCACCGACCCCACCGCCGCTGAGGCCATGCGGGCCTACCGGTCGGTGGCCGTCTCCCCCGACGCCGTCGCCGCGGCCGTGGCCTACGCCATCACCCAGCCCGACGACGTCGACGTCAGCGAGATCATCGTCCGACCCAGCTCCCGGGCACGTTCGTGAACGCACCGGCCCACCTGCCGGAACCGCCCCGGGAGCACCCCTACCTGGGTACCTGGGTCACCTCCGACGGCTGGATCCGGCACCACCTGCTGCCCGGCGGGCGCTACGAGGAGGCTCGCGGACCGCGCGAGCGCGCCTACACCGGCAGCTACCGGGTGCGGGAGACGCACATCGACTACCTGGACGACACCGGCTTCACCGCCGACGGGGACTTCGTGCCCGATGCGCGAGGGCGGGTGGTGCTGCACCACGCCGGGATGCTCCTGCGTCGTGAGCAGGCGCCGACCGGTCCCGGGCAGCCGTAGCGTGGGTGGAGTGAGCGAGCTCGGGGAGTACCTGCAGGCCCGCCGCGCGCGGACGAACCCGCACGCGGCGGGCCTGCCCGCCGGAGGTGGGCGCCGCCGGGTGGCGGGGCTGCGCCGGGAGGAGGTGGCCGTGCTGGCCGATGTCAGCGTCGACTACTACCGTCGGCTGGAGCAGGGGCGTGAACACCACCCGTCAGCCCAGGTGCTCGATGCTCTGGCTCGCGTGTTCGACCTGGACGAGGACGCGACGGCGCACCTGTTCGCCTTGGCTGAGCAACAGGTACCGCGGGTACGGGCCCGGGTCCGGCGTCAGGTGCACCCCGACCTGCTGCGGCTGCTGCAGTCCTGGCCCGAACACCCCGCACTGGTCATCGACCCGGCGCTGGAAGTGCTGGCGCTCAACTCGCTGGCGGCGGCGTTGTACGCCCCGTTCGCCCGCACCGACAACCTGGCGCGGATGACGTTCCTGGACCCCGTGGGGCGTGATTTCTTCGTCGAACACGACCGGGCGGCGCACGCCTGCGTCGCGAACCTGCGAGCCGCCCAGGGCGCTGACCCCCGTGACGAGCAGGTGGTGGACCTCGTGGCCGAACTGACCGCCGGGAGCAGCCAGTTCGCCGAACTGTGGGAACGCCACGACGTGCGGGGCAAGACGCGCGACGCCAAGACGTTCCGGCACCCGCAGGTGGGTGAGTTCTCCCTCGTCTCCCAGACGTTCGACGTGCGTGGTGCCCGCGGTCAGCAACTGGTGGTGTACACGGCCGAGGCGACGGGCAGCGCCGGCGACGTGGCGTTGCGTCTGCTCGGGACACTCGCTGCGCAGCGGGCCATCCCCGGCGCTCGGGCCATCGAGAACTCCGGGTGACTGTTCTCGACGTCGATCGCGGCTCAGCCTCATCGATGCAGGGCAGGCGGTTGGAGACACCTCCGCGCCCATCCCCTGCCAGCACCGACGGCCCCGGCCTCGCGTACCGACGCGTCGTGGACGCCGAGCCGGCCCCGTCCGGTCGGCGTGGTGACGCGACGCAGAACCGGCGCACGCCGTGCTCGTCCGCTGAGCCCGCGACCTGCACGGCACCAGCACCTGACAGCTGCGACGACGCCGACCTGCGCAACGGACGGCTCACACCTCGCCCGCGGCGCTCAGGCACGTTCCACCGGTCACGCTACCGAGCACGCCGTGGCTCCTCGGCGAGTGCGACGAGGAGCCGCGGGTGAGCCCGTACCGGTTCAGCCGTCGCTCGCGGAAGCGCGGGCACGCGCGTCGTCGAAGCCGGCGCGGATCGTCTCGGCGAGGTCGGCGCGCTCGGGAGCGGGCAGGAAGGTGCACCGGGCGGCGTTGAGCTGGAACTCCTCGACCTCGGCCAAGCCGTAACCGAAGGCCTCGACCAACGCGGTCAGGTCAGCGGTGAGCGTGGTCGCGCTCATCAACCGGTTGTCGGTGTTGACGGTCACCGCCATCCCGCTGCGGTACAGCAGGTCGAAGGGGTGCTCGGTCATGTGATCACCCCAGTGCGCGAAGGCGCCGGTGTGCAGGTTGGAGGTGGGACTGAGCTCGAGGGCGATGCCGCGGTCACGCACCCACGTGGCGAGGGGCCCCAGGACCGGCCGCCCGTCGGCCTCGGTGATGTCGAGGGCCAGGCGGGTGCCGTGGCCCAGACGCAGGGCGCGCCCGTCCAGCAGGGCGGAGGCGATGCTGGGCAGGTCGTCGGCCTCACCGGCGTGCACCGTGATCGGCAGGTGCGCGGCGGCGACGCGCTCGAAGGCGGCCCGGTGGGCGCTGGGCGGGAAGCCCTTCTCCGGCCCGGCGATGTCGAAGCCGACCACCCCGCGGTCGCGGTGGCGCAGTGCGAGCTCGGCGATCTCCTCAGAGCGGTCGTTCTGCCGCATGGCGCACACCAGCAGGGTCACCCTCGTCGAGCCACCCGCCGCCCTCACCTCCGCAGCGCCCGCCTCCAAGCCCGCCAGGACGGCCTCGACCGCGTCGTCCAGCGACAGCTCGGCGGTGGCCGACTGCTCAGGCGCCCAGCGCACCTCGCCGTAGACCACACCATCGGCCGCGACGTCCACGACGTACTCCCTGGCCACCCGCTCCAGGCCGGCCGCGTCGCGCATCACCGCGGTGGTGATGTCGAAGGAACGCAGGTAGTCCACCAGCGACCCGGTGGTGGACTGCCCCAGGAACCAGGCGCCGAGCTCGCCGGCATCCGTGGTCGGCAGCTCCAGGCCCACGGCCTGGCTCAAGTCGATGATCGTCTGCGGCCGTACGGCCCCGTCGAGGTGGTCGTGCAGGCTCACCTTCGGCAGCGCCCGCAGCACGGATTCGCTCGGTGCCTGCGCGGCGGTGGGGTTCCCGGTGCTCGGGCTGGTCGGTGCGCTCACGTCATCTCCCTGGGTCGGTGTCCTCGATCGGCGCGATCCGCGCCGCTGCCCCGGCGCGAGCGATACGGGTGGGGTTGGCCGGCTCTGGTGCTGCTCAGTGCGGTGACCAGTCTGGTGCACCGCGGCGCTCGACCCGGTGGGGGTGGCTGACGGGCCCTGCGCGAGGTGGTGACGGCCGCTCGACGGTGATCGAACGCCGTGTCCCCCGGGATGTGCGTGATCACAGGTGTCCAGCGATGACCTCGCACGTTGAGGAGCGGACGGTCGAGAGACGGGGTCACCGCGCTTCGGTGGAGCTGCGCGGAGCCGAGGCCCGCGCCGCTCGCGCTGGATCAGGTGTCGGGTTCGACGCGGTCGACGCCGAGCAGGTGCGGACTGCCCCTCGACCGAGGTGCACGCCCTGGTCGAGGCTCGGCGGAGACTCAGCCGTACAGCTGTGCAGGGTCACCTGACAGGGCCGCCTTGACGAACCGTGCCGGGTCGTCGACGAGGACCTCGATGCTGCCGGCCTCGACACCGGCCAGGCTGGCGCGGGCCACGTCGACAGGGTCGATCTTGGGGCCGTCGTTGCCGGCCATCATGTCGGTGTCAGCAGCGCCCAGGTGGACTCCCTGGACCAGGACACCCTGCCCGGCCAGCTCCACCCGGACGCCGTTGGTCAGGTTCCACTGCGCGGCCTTGGCGACCGAGTACGACCCCGATCCGGCAGCGGTGGCGACCCAGGACAAGACCGACAGGACGTTGACGATGGCGCTGGGTCCGTTGCCGACCAGGACGGGGGCGAAGGCGCGGATGACTCCCAGGGTGCCGAACAGGTGGGTCTCCAGGTCAGCGCGGACGTCGGCGATCGGGGAGGTCAGCAGGTCGGCGCCGGTGGTAGTGCCGGCGTTGTTGACCAGCACGGTGACGTCGGAGGCGGTGACCGCGGCCTGAGCGATGGAGTCGGGGTCCAGCAGGTCCACGTGCAGCGCGACGACGCGGGAGTCGCCGACGTCGATGAGCTCGGGGCGTCGGGCGCCGGCGTAGACCTTCTGCGCCCCCCGGGCCAGCAACTGCTCGACGAAGTGTCGGCCGATGCCTCGGTTGGCGCCGGTCACCAGCGCGGTGGACCCGTTGATCTGCATGGTCGTCCTCTCGACGTGCGTCGCCCGTAGCGCAGGAGCGCGTGGCGCTGGCCAGGGACGACCCCCGGCCGGCGCTGGGTACGCTAGGACTTCACGTCGACGTCAAGGGCAAGTCCGGAAGAGTCGTGCCGGGGCCGAGAGGGGCGGTTGTGCCGACCGAGCACCTGCGCATCGGAGAGATCGCCCAGCGGGCCGGGGTCAGTACACGGGCCCTGCGCTACTACGAGGAACAGGGGCTGCTGCATCCGCGACGCACCCTCAGCGGTCAGCGGGTGTTCCCCGCCTCGGCCGTGATGCGTGTCCAGCTCATCCAGCAACTGTTCGACGCAGGTCTCAGCAGCCCCCTGCTGGCCGCGCTGCTGCCGGCCATCGATGCCCGCCACCTCGACCCGGACCTGGTGGCGCGGTTGCTGGCCGAGCACGAACGCCTGCAGGCCGAGGTCGCCGCGCTGCAGGCCACCAGCCGTCGCCTCGCCGCTCTGATCGGCCTGGTCGACCACCCTGATGACGGGACGTGCCCGGGTTCCCTCGACGAAGCCGTCGGGGGTGACCTGCCCGCCTCGGAGACGCCCCGGACGACGCGCCGGCGCCTGGGACGGACGGGGCGTGTCGCCTGATCGACCTCAGATCCGAAGACCCGCGTTCCCAGCGGTGGAGGGGGAAGACGCCACCGCTGGTCACGCGCTGAACGTCACGACCGAGGTGCGAGTTCGACGCCGAGCTGACGCATCGTCTCGAGGTTGTCGTACTGCACCCACTCCTCGGCGAGCTTGCCGTCCTCGTCGTAGCGGAACATGTTGATCAGCGTCAGCGTGAACCTCCCGCCATGGGGCTGAACGGTGCCGAACGGCGACGGCTCGAACGGCCCGTCGAAGGTTCCACCCATCTCCGTGCGACATCCGACGAGGCACCCGGACGAGACGATCTCGTACCGCTCGCAGTAGAAACCGCTGAAGGCGGACCGCATCTGGGCGAAGAAGGCCTCGAGTCCCGGGAAGTCGAGTTCGACGCCAGGGCCGTGGAACCTGAAGTCCTCACTGAAGTACTCCCGCAGAACGGCGGGGTTCTCCTGGGCGATGGCATCTCGACCGATCTGCACGAGCGCTCGCGAGCGCTCGTCGTAGCGGGGGTCGGTGGGCTCGATGAACTTCGGCATGCTCTTCCTCACGGTCGTGGGTGATGGCTCCTCCTGAGGCTCACGATGAGCGTGGCAGGGCCAGTTCCACGACCGTAGGACCTGGAGTCGACTCCAGGTCAACTCCGGCGTCCAGAGGGTTCAAGGAGTCCGGGTGGACCCGTGCACCGAGGCTGCACCCCTGGCTGCGAAGTAGGCGTCGTCGACACCGTCGTTGACGAAGAGCTCACTCGCGGTTCCGAGCGGAAGGGCCTCGGTGTACGCGGCCACCTTGGCCGAGATCAGGTCGAGCGCGTCCTTCAGCACGGTCATCTGGGCCTGCACCGCCGCCTGGTGACGTTGCAGCAACTTCAAGCGCTCACCTTCGTTGCCTGCCCCGGCCTGGACCATCTCGGCGTAGCGGGCGATCTCAGGCAAGGGCATCCCGGAGGCGCGCAAACGTTGACAGACACCGATCCAGGCGAGGTCGTCAGTCGAAAAACCCCGGCGCCCACCCGCACCCCGCCGAGGGGGAGGAAAGAGGCCTCGGCGCTCGTAGAAGCGAAGCGTGTCGACGCTGAGGCCGGTGCGCGCACTGACCTCTCCGATGGAAAGGAGGTCGTGAACCGGAGGCATGCGACGAGGCTACGTCCACGCCTGCTCGTCCGATGACTCATCGGCTCGCCGGACACGGACCGCGTCCAGAGACGCGCCGTCGGCGGGACGGGCGAGCGGGCCCCGCCTCACCGTGAACGTCGAGTCGGAGGGTGCTCCTCGTCGGTGCTCGCCGCGCGAGCAGTGCCCCGAACCTCACGGAACCTCCCGTCGGTCCCGGGCCGAGAAGCAGCCCACCACCACCGGCAGGCGGTGATCCGTGCCCAGGCCGCCTCGACCGACTGCTCCTCGTTCACCGAGCCGTCTCGGCCACCAGCACCGAGCAAGACGCGCCGGTCGCGGTCACAGAGCGCTGCACGCACGTCCAGCTCCTGACGAGGACAGGGACCTCAGGCCGGTCGCAACCACACGTCGACGAGCAGCAGGTCGTCCGGCACCGCCCGCAGACGCTCCGCCACCTCGGACGTCATGCGCGTGAACCACGCTTGGCCCACGGTCCGGTCGCTGACCCTGGACTCACCGAAGGCGAACATCAGGTCTTCGCCGACTTCCTCACTCACGAGGTAGCTCATGGCTGCCTCCAGCGCTGGATCCCGCGGGAGTGCTGCGGAGCGCTCATCAGCTGGGCATTCGGCCCAGGTGTCCGCGTCGGACCGCACTGGAGTCAGTGATCCCACCACGCGAGGGGTGGGCGCCGGCCCGACCGTGTGCGCCTCGACACCACCACCAGCCCACACCCCGTGGACCGAGGCGATGCTGGTGACCGCCGGCTTCACACCCGGTGGGAACTGCACCGGTACGCCCTCACCGCACGGTAGGCCAGGTCGTGGACCGCCCTCATCGCCCAGGGGGGCCAGGTGCAGCGCACCCTCCACCTCGATCACCTGGCCGTCGACGTCCACGGTGTCGCCGTCGCGCAAGACCAAGTCCTGGAGATCCACCATCTCAGCAGTGGATCACCGGGTGCGCTTCACCATCAAGCCTGGAGCGCCCCAAGAAGCAGGTCTACTGAACGAGGACGTGCGGTATGGCGCCTTCCGAGCGCGATCACGGGCAGCTGTCGACGCCTCCACCTGGCCGGGCCGTCGCCGTGGGGGAAGTCGACGAGCAGCCGAAGAGCGAGTGGTCCTCGACTGATCCACTGGCAGCCTGGTTCACGGTCCACACCCGCCGAACGAGGAGTCCGGATGACGCTCCACGCCGAGCACGACGTCCTCCGGGAACCCTTCGCGGTCCTGCGTGACGAGGTCGTCGTCCTCCACTGCCTGCGGCCGCAGGACGCAGAGGCGCACCTCGCAGGAGAGGACGAGGGCCAGGTGCGCTGGCTCAACGAGGGGCACCACTCCACGCTCGAGCGCGTGAGCGCGTGGATCGGTGAGAACCACGGCGAGTGGACCGACGACGGCCCCCGACGTCACTTCGGCATCTTCGACAGGGCGACGAAGACGCTGGTGGGAGGCGTGGAGGCCAACCTCGGCCTGCTCGACGGTGCCCCGGAGCGGGTCAACCTCTCCTACGCCGTCTTCCCCGCCTGGCGAGGACGTGGGCTGGCCGCACGAGCAGTGCTGCTCGTGGGCCACTGGCTCGCGGACCGCACCCCGGCCCGGACAGCAGTCCTCCGCATCGAACCGGGCAACGACCACTCCCACCGCGTGGCGGTGGCCTGCGGCTTCACCCGGACCGGTGTCGTCCTCGCCGATGAGGTGGAGTTCGTCTGCTACGAGAGGTCGCTGAAGGACGAGATGTCCGGGTGATTCCCAGAGCCCCGGAACGGCTCACGGCTCCTCCGGTCAGGACGCCGTCGGCGCGCTCGACGACCTCGCGGTCTTGCCGGTGTCGTGCCGTGCGGCCAGAGCCGTTGCGTGACGTTCCGGCACCCCCAGGAGCGGACGAGGTGTTGCAACGCACCACGACGGCACTGTCAGGAAGTCTCCGCGGCCCGTCCGCCCCACGTCACGGTCATCCCGCGTCGTGCGTGATCGCCAGCAGCCGACGACGTCGCTGTCGTGCCGAGGAGCGGACGGCCGCACATCGGCTGGTCGACCACCGATGATCGGGCGATGCCCGTCGATGGACCACTGATGCAAGCTGCCGTTGATCAAGCCGACCGCCGCGGGCCCCAGCGCGACGCCGTGGCTGCTGCGGTCCGCCTCGAAGACGGCAGAGTCCTGACGGGTGTGTCGCTGGCCGACGACAACGCCGCGATGACCCTGTGCGCCGGGACCGGTCCGATCTGCACCGCGTACTCGAGCGGCCAGACCGTCGTGGCGTCGGTGTGCGTGAGCACCGACCGGGCCACCGGCACACGGTCAGTGCTCGCTCCTTGCGGGACACGCCAAGAACGGCTCGCCCTCTGGGGCCTGACGTCGAAGTCGGTGTCGCCGACCCCACGGGTCCTGCTGGGTGGTCGAGCCGGAAGCTGCGCGAGCTGATCCCCTTCTACTGGGCTGCCGCATCGCAGGTGGACGGCGCGTGGCCGTCGGTGTCTGACCACGAGTGGTGAACCCAGGACGACCGCGTGGCCATCCCGCGTTGCGCGCGTCCGGCAATGCCCGTCTCACGGGCAGCGGACTCCCGCGCATCGAGGAAGCCGGTGCGACGTCGCCGTGAGTTCGCACGAACGACTCGGGTGAGCGCGTCATCGACGGCTGCGACGGCTGCGACGGAGGCCGCGAACGGTCAGGTCGCACCGGCGTCACGGTGCAGATCCTTCGGCACGCCCTCCTGCTGACCCCCGTCAGCTCCTACCGCTGGAGGTGCCCGGTGGAGGCCAGTTCCTCGGCGACATCGCGCAGCTTGCGGTTGGTGTCCTGGCTGACGCGGTTCAACAACGCGAACGCCTGGTCGGCAGTGATCTTGAACCGCTCCATCAAGATCCCCTTCGCCTGCCCGATCACGTCCCGGCTGGCGACGGCGATGCGCAGGTTCTGGACCTGCTCGGTCGCCGCCAACGCCACCGCGGCGTGAGCGATGAACAACTGCCCGATCTCTTCGGACTCCTCGTCGAACGCCTCCGGAGCCGAGGAGATCAGGTTCAAGGCACCCAGGTTCTCCCCCGCCACGTACAAGCGCAGGCACAGCATGCTGCGCAGGTCCACCTCACCCACCCGATCGGCCAACGCCGGCCACCGCGGGTCGGTGGTCAGGTCCCCGACCCGGGTGACCTCCTGCTCGAACAAGGTGGTCAGGCACGGACCCTGCCCGGTCTGGTCCTGCAGCTCATCCAACCCGCGTCCGCGGTCATCGGTCGCGGCGGCTGACCGCACGTGCTTGCCGCGCACCCGCGTGATCGTGGCGTCCTGCGCCCCGGGCACCAGCGCAGCCGCAGCCGCCACGATCCGTTCCATCACCTCCTGCGCGGACTCCTGCGGATGCAGCTCCAGGGCCAGACGCGCCAGCTGCTGCTCCAGCGAGGCACCACCAGCAGGCCGGGACGAGGGCGCAGGCAGGGTCGAGCCGGGCGTCGGCCCACTGGAACGCTGGGACTGCTCATCGCCGCTCACACGGGCATCCTGACCCTCGGCGCCAGGACGATCAAGCCAGGACCCCGCAGCGACCGCCCACCCTCGCGGCACCTGTCCAACTCCCGCGGCACCTGCCCACCCGGCAGCGGACCACGACAGATCGCCCCGCCGAATCCACCGTCCCGCCGAAGCCACCGTCGGAGAACCTCCGCTCCCCGCAGCCCTGATCGGGGAGGCCCGTCAAGGCCCTCTCGAGGCTCGCTGAGGGCGTCAGGCGCGATCCAGCTACGACATCGAGGCCACGGACGGGTCGGTGACCAGCGGGTCCGCACCTGGCCCCCACCCGGTCTCGACCACCACGTCGACGTCCAGGGCGCCACGGGACCCCCGCAGTGCAGCGACCACGGCGACGACTGTGGTGTGCACGGTCGGCGTGCACAGCGGGGGCGGACGTGTTGGAGTTCATGCAGCCCAACGCTGCGCCCGGGCACGGCTGGCGGGTCAGGTCCTGCGCGTTCCAACACCGAGGGCGCAGGGCCGCCCCGCCACGTGCCGGCTCCTCAGGTCGCTCCCGCGTCCACACGGCTCCGGCATCGACGGCGACCCCGGCGACGTCCGGATCACCCTCACCAGCGCCGGTCCGACGTTCCCGGACCTGCTGAGCTCACCGTCGTGGCACGGCGGTGATCCTGATGGCGAGCGGCCCTCCTCCCCACCGCGCTGGAGTGCGCTCAGCGTCCGGTCAGTCACCTCGGGGACTGGATCACTGACAGCCGCTGCGGGTGGGGACAGCCCCGGACCGCGCCCTGCACCCTGTCGCAGCTCTGATCGAGGCGCGGCTGGACCGACGTCGCGGTCAGGGCGCGTCGTGGTCGTCAGCGACCTCCCCGGGAGGCCGGTGTCCGCGTGGCGGGACGCGCTCGCCGGTGAGCCGCAGGGCGTGAGGATCCCGGTCAGGAACCCCCCGCTCCCTCGACCTCGGGGTGGGCCGCCGCACGCCTGGCCGCCGGGTTGAGGAACCGCCCCAGGGCCAGCACGAGCAGACCCGCCAGCACCACGCTGAGCAGCGCGACCCGGAGGTTCGTGGCGTCGGCGGCGAACCCGACGAGGGTGGGGGAGACGAGGAACCCGACGCGCAGCAACCAGCTGACGACGGTCAAGCCGACACCGGCGGGGAGTCCGGGCAGTTCGTCGGCGGTGTGCATCACGGCCGGGACGAGGGTGGCGACGCCCAGCCCGGCCAGCGCGAACCCGGCCAGGGTGCTGGGCACGGAGGGCCAGGCCAGCGCGGCGCCCATCCCGGCCGCAGTGAGCGCGCCCCCGCTCAACGCGACCCGGCGCTGACCGAAGCGGTCCACGACGCGGTCCCCGGTGAGCCGGCCGATGGTCTGGGCCCCCTGCAGGGCCACGAAGGCCAGCCCACCCACGGCGGCACCGGCGCCCAGTTCCCCCCGCAGGTACAGCGCACCCCAGGACGATCCGGCGTCCTCGACGAAGGCCCCACCGGCGGCCAGTGCACCCAGCACGGTGAGCAGCAGGAAGGTGCGCACTCCGGCGTGCCACCAGCGACGGCCCGCGCTGCTCGCCACCGGGCCGTCGCCGTCACCCGTTCCGGGGACCTGCTCCTGCGCGACCCGTTCGGAATCCTCGGGGCCGGGGAGCAGGAACCGGTAGGCGATCACGGCGACGACGCTGAAGACGACGGCCGAGCCGGTCAGGTGCAGGCCCAGGGCCAGGCCCGCTCCGGCGGCGGCCGAGCCGAGCAGGCCACCGACGACGGCGCCGATGCTCCACACGCCGTGGAAGGCGTTGACGATGGAACGTCCGTACAGGCGTTGGACCCGGAAGCCGTGCGCGTTCTGGGCGACGTCGACGACGGCGTCCAGCGCACCGACCAGCATCATCACCGCGGCGCAGACGATCCACGTGTCGGCCAGCGGGATGGTGGCCACCGCGACCGCGGCCAGCACCAGTCCCGCGGCGCCGACCTTGGCCGAACCCAGGCGTTGGATGCAGAACGGGGCCAGCAACCCCGCCAGCAGCGCACCCAGGGGCATCGCGGCGACAGCGGTGCCCAGGGCGGCGTTGGACAGTCCCAGCCGGTCCTTGACCTCCGGCAGGCGCGGGACCAGGTTGGCGTAGAGGACGGCGTTGACGAAGAACAAGGCGAAGACTCCCCCGCGGGCGCGGGAGGCCTGAGCGGGGACCGGTGTCGTGGCGAGGGCCATCGGCGGTGCAACTCCTGAAGACGTGGCCTGACCAGGTGGCCAGTGCTCGGTGGTGGTCAGCGCCCGGTGGTGGTCAGCGCTGGGTGTGCGAGCCACGGAGCGGGGGGCGGGGCCCGGTTCGCCGAGGTCCACGAGCGAGTCGGCTCGCCGCGTCGTTGCGCTGGTAACCGAGGCGTTCGATGACGTCCAGGACACGGCGGCGGGTGGCTGCCCGCACCGCCGGAGCGTCGTTGACGACCCGCGAGACGGTTTGCGGGGAGACCCCGGCCGCACGGGCGACGTCGTGCATGGTCACCGGCGCCGCCGCGGCCGGTGCAGTGGTGGGCTCGAGCACGGGGTCAGCTGCTTCCTGCCGTCGTCGTGGCGGCGTGACGGGGTGGTGGATGGCCGGGGAGGCGCTGTGGACGCCGCCACCAGGGCGGTCGTTCCAACGCGAGGTGCGGTCGGCGATCCAGAGCCGCAACGCCACCTTCTTCGATCACGGTACATGACCATTCGATCCTTTGCCATGTACCCTACGATCATGCAGGCCGAGCTTCGGCACAAGGAGATCCTCGACGCGCTCCACCGGACCGGGCGGGTGGAGGTCCCGGAACTGGCTGAGCGCCTCGACATCTCCGCCATCACCATCCGCCGCGACCTGGACCACCTCGCCTCCGTCGGTGCGCTGCGCCGGGTGCGCGGCGGAGCGGTGACGACCGTCCTGCGCGGCGAAGGCCTGCCCTTCGACGTCCGGGCAGCCGACGCCGCGGCGTTGAAGGCGCGCCTGGCCGCGACCGCCGCCGGGCTCATCACCGACGGAGAAGCGGTGATCATCGATTCGGGGACGACCGGAGCCGCAGCCGCAGCGGCGCTGGCAGCTCGACGCATCCACGCGATGCCCCTGTCGGTCCAGGCCATCGCCGCCCTGGCCAGCAGCCCCAGCGTCGACCTCATCCTGCCCGGCGGCACGGTCCGCAAGCCCGAGGGAACCCTCGTCGGCTCCGGGACGGAACGCGCGATCGCCGCACTGCGCTTCGACACCGCGGTCATGACGTGCTGCGCGGCCTCACCGGCAGCGGGGGTGATGGCCTACGACCTCGGGGACGCCGCGGTGAAGCAGGCGATGCGGACTGCCTCCGCACGCACGATCCTCATCGCCGAAGGTGCGAAGTTCACCCGCAGCGCCCTGGCCGTCGTCTGCTCCCTGGACGACCTCGACATCTTGGTCACCGACAGCTCTGCGCCGCCGGCCGTGCTGGAGCGCCTCAGCGCCGTCGGCGTCCAGGTCGAGCTCTGCTGAACCCTGGACGAACCGCGCCGGGGGCGACCTCCGGTCCCGCCCGCGACACGCGGTGCCCCGCGCTCAGACCCGCTCGGGGGAAATCGGCTGCGCCCGTCGTCGTGGCCGGGGCACCATGGGGACGAGGCCTGGCCCTGGCGTACTCCGCACCCTCTCTCAGGTAGAACCGCCCGGGCGATCTCCTCCCGATCGGCGTCCCTCGGGGCGCCGTTCGTCGTGTCGGGGCGACCGCCCCGGGAAACCCCGGAAGGAGCGTGCGCGTCGTGCACCTGCTGGACCGCGTCGCGCTCGACCGCCTGCACCTGCTCGCCGGCCCGTCCGGGGAACCGGCGTCACCGGCGGCCGCGGCCGCCGCGACGGTCGAACTGGCCCGCGTCGGCGTGCACCTGGAGGACGCGGGACGCCTGGGGGCCGCGGGCGCCCGCGGCGTGGGCGACGTCGTGCGGCACGTGCGGTCCCGCCGGGGCGGCGACGGCACCTGGGCCCCGCTGTTCGACGGGTTCCCCGACCGGCTGCCCGCCGCCGACGACGTCCGGCTGCGGGCCGCGTTCGGCTGGGCCCGGCTCGCGGGGGTCCCGGACCCCGACGACGCGCAGGTGCGCGCCGCCTTCGACTTCAGCGACCTGGGCTGGTGGCCCGCCTCGTCGGTGCCCCAGGACGTCGGTGCGGCCCGGGTCGCCCGCCTGCGCCAGCGCGTGCTGCCGCCCGACGGCCGCGTGGAGTGGTGGACGCTGCGGGTGGTCGGCCCGCAGGAGCGCGACGATGCCCTGCGGGCCTGGGTGGCGGACTGCTTCGCGACACCGACCTCGCTGCGCGAGGACGTGCGCGAGGACGTGCGGGCCGTCACGGCCCTGCTCGGCACGGGCGGGGTCCGCCCGGCCGACGTGCCGTTCCGCGAGACGCGGACCCTGCTGGTGCGGGCGGTGTGGGAAACCGAGCGGGCCACCCTGCCCGACCTCGGCCTGGACCCCGACGACCTGCTGCGCCTGTTCGCCGACCTCACCGGCACCGACACGTCCCTGGGCCGCGGGGTCCGCTACCCCCGCCTGAGCAGGGCGGACCGGCGGCTCGTCGTCCAGTGCCTGGAACGTTCCCCGCGCCTCGGCGACGTGTTCCGCCGCCGGGGGCTGTGGCTGGCCGTCGGCCGGGGCCTGCACGTCGGCGAGCACACCGGGGCACCGCGCACGCGCGCCGTGTTCGAGCGCCTGCGCGCGACCCGCCACGACGTGACGTCGTTCCCCGCGCGGTTCGAGCGGCTGCTGCGCGAGGACCGCGCGCAGATCCGCGACAACGGGGCCACCTACCCGCGGGTGTCGGTGCTCGGGGACGGCACCGCCCTGCCGGTCACCCGCGCCCCCGGGCACCTGGCCCTGCCCCCGCGGGCCCGCACCGCGGTCCTCGGCGTCCTCGACGCGGCCGTCACGGCGCAGCTCGCGGGCCGGGAGTCGTGGCACGGCGAGCGCGTCCACGTCGCCGAGGGCCTGGACCGGGTGCTGGTCCCCGAGGCGCTGCGGTCCACCGCGCAGGGGCTGGTGCAGGTGGAACGGGGCAGCGTGCTGCCGCTGGGCGAGGCGCCGGTCGTGCGGTTGTTCGTGCACTGGAAGCACCCGGACAGCGACCTGGACCTGTCGTGCCTGGCGCTGGACGAGGACTTCACCGTCGTCGACCACGTGAGCTGGACGAGGTTGCGCTCGGGGGTGATGGTCCACTCCGGCGACGTCACCTCGGCCCCCGACGGGGCGCAGGAGTTCCTCGACGTCGACCTCGCCGCGCTGGGGCGCGACCTGCTCCCCGACGGTCTCCCCGGCGAGACCCCGCCGCGCCGGGGACGGCCGCGCTGGTTCCGCCGGGTTCGGCGCGCCGGGCGCGCGGACCCGGCGGTGCGGACCGGGGCGTGGCGCTACCTGGTCCCGGTCGTCTTCCGCTACTCCGGCCCGGCGTTCGGCGACCTGGAGGAGGCGTGCGCGGGGTGGATGCTGCGGGAACGGACCTCCCGCGAGCACGTCGCCTTCGACCCGGCGACCGTGGCGAACGCGTTCGCCCTCACCGGCGGCCAGCGCGCGGTCGTGCCGTTCGCGCTCGACGTGCGTTCCCGCGAGGTCGTGACCGTCGACCTGCACCTGCCGGGTCTGCCGGGCGCCCGCGTGGAGCGCGACGGGTCCGGCGTCGGTGACCTGGTGAGAGCCGTGGTGGCGCGTCGCCCCCTGCGGACCGACGTCGCCACCCTGGTCGCCGAGCACGTCGCCGCCCGCGGCGGCGAACCGGTCACCGACCGCGCGCGGGCGACCATCACGGTGGGCACCGACGCCGGGTGCACCTACGACGTGCTGCGCCCCGAACGGCTGCTGGCCGACCTGCTGTAGGCGTCGACGGGGCGCGCGGCCGGGGACTGGTGCGGGCCGGGGGCGGTGGGTGACCCTGCGTCGGGCACCGGCGGTCGCACCCGCCCCGGCAGGAACCCGAGGGGGAACCCGTGCAGTTCGCGCTCACCCGCTCCTGCGACCCCAGGAACACCGGCCCCACCGACGGCGAGGTCGACCGGTGGCTGGAGCTGGACGACGCGCTGCGCCTCGCGGCGAAGATCCCGACCGCCACCCACGGCACCGTCCAGGTGCGCCGGGTCGTGCAGTTCGAGGGCTGACGACCCCGCGCGCCGGGCCACCACCGGCCCGGCGCCCGGGTCAGGGGGGCGGCGGGGTCAGCCGGGCCAGGGCGTCCCGGTCGAAGGAGCGTGCGGCGCCCCCGGTGCGGACGACCGCCTCGAGGGCCCGGCCGCGCAGCCCGCGCGGGCGCAGCACCGCGAGCACCGCCGCCCGGGCCGCGCGCACCGCGTCCTCCTCGTCGGCCGCGGCGAGCTCCAGGCTGACGACGGCGACGCGACCGGCCGCGTCCGTGGGGTCCTGCACGCACGGCCGGCCCGGCAGCTCCCGGGCCAGCGCGTCGAGGTCGCCGGGGTCCCAGGGCTGGTCGAGCCGCCACGTGAGGTAGACGGTCCACTCCCCGCGGTCGTCGTCGGGCACGGCACCAGGGTGCCGCACCGACGTCCCCGGCGGGACGACGAACGGCCGGCCCCCGACGGGGACCGGCCGTTCGGCGGGAGGACCTCAGTGCACCGGCGTGCGCGGCCCGGGGACCACCGGCGGGCGCCGGACGAGGAACGACAGCGCCAGCGCGACGAGGGAGATGATCCCGCCCCACACGAACGCGTGCTGCGTGCCGGCCGCGACCGCGTCCAGCGGCGACGCGCCGCCGGCGAGCCGGTCGGCCGACGTCGTGGACAGCACCGTGACGAACAGGGCGGTGCCGGCCGCACCGGCGAGCTGCTGCACGGTGCCGACGGTCGCCGAGCCGTGCGGGTACAGCTCGGCGCGCAGCGAACCGAGCGCGGAGGTGAACAGCGGCGTGAACATGAACGCCAGGCCGACGCTGACCAGGGTGTGGACCAGGACGATCATCCCGGTCGGGGTGCCCGGGTGCAGGGTCGACAGCAGCCACAGCGCGCCGCTGACGACGACGGCGCCGGGGATCACCAGCGGCCGGGGGCCGTACCGGTCGAACAGCCGGCCCACGACCGGGGACAGCACACCCATCGCGATCCCGCCGGGCAGCAGCAGCAGGCCGGTTTCCAGCGACCCGAGCTGGAGCACCGTCTGCAGGAAGATTGGCAGCGTGATGAGGGTGCCGAACAGGCCCATGAAACTCGTCACGAGGACCAGGGTCGACACGGTGAACGAGCGGTTCGCGAAGACGCGCAGGTCCATGAGCGGCCCCGTCGTCGCGGTCAGCCGCAGCTGGCGCCGCACGAACGCGGCGAGCGAGAGCACCCCGACGGCCACCGGGACCCAGGGCGCCACGGGGGCGTGCCCGCCGGCCGACTCCCCGATGCTGGACAGGCCGTAGATGAGCCCGCCGAAACCGACGGCGGACAGCAGCAGGGAGAACACGTCGAGCCGCGCGGGGCGGGGGTGGGTGAGGTTGCGCACCTTCCACGCCCCCAGCCCCAGGGCGATCAGCGCGATGGGCAGCACGATGATGAACATCCACCGCCACGACAGCGAGTTCAGGATGATCCCGGAGATCGTGGGCCCGATGGCCGGGGCGACGGAGATGACGACCGAGATCATGCCCATCGTCCTGCCGCGGCTGGCGGCGGGCACGAGGGTCAGGGCCGTCGTCATGAGCAGCGGCATCATCACGGCGGTGCCGCTGGCCTGCACGACGCGGCCGACGAGCAGCACCCCGAAACCGGGGGCGACCGCGGCGATCGCGGTGCCGAGGCTGAACAGGCCCATCGCGGCGATGAAGACCTGCCGCAGCCGGAAGCGTTCCATGATGAAACCGGTGGCGGGGATGACGACGGCCATGGTGAGCATGAAGCCCGTCGTCAGCCACTGGCCGGTGGCGGCCGTGATGCCCAGGTCGGCCATGAGGCGCGGCAGCGCCACGCCCATGATCGTCTCGTTGAGGATGACGACGAAGGCGGAGACGAGCAGCAGGCCGATGACGGTCGCGTCACCGGGCGCGAGCCGGTCCCGGTCGGCGGGCGGCGCGGCCGGTGCGGGGGTGGTCGGTGCGGGTGCGGGCGGTGCGGGTGCGACGGGTTCGAGGGTCGCGTCCTCGTTCGTTGACATGCGTGGGAACTCCTCGTGGTGATGACCGTCACGACCCTAGTGGCAGTCACTGCCAACTCGACACTGGTTATCCTCATTCCCGTGACCACCGCGATCCCCGGACCGGACCTGCGCGAGCGCCGCCGCCTCGCCACGCAGGCCGAGATCGAGCACGTCGCCCTGGAATTGTTCTCGCGCAACGGGTCCGAGCGCACCACGGTCGACGACATCGCCACCGCCGCCGGGGTGTCCCCCCGCACCTTCTTCCGCTACTTCGCGACCAAGGAGGACGCCGCCCTCGGCGCCTGCCGCACCTTCGACGACGCCGTCGCCGGCCGCGTCGAGGCGTTCGTCGGCCGCGACGCCTCCCTGGCCGACCTCCAGGACGTCATCGCCGACGTCCTGGGCGAGATGGCCGCCGAGCTCGGCTCCATCGACCGGATGCTGCGGGTGCGGTGCCTGGTCATGGAGGACGCCGGGCTGCGCAGCGCCCTGCTGCGCCTGGACGCCGAGCAGTCCGCGGCGTTCTTCCGCCGGATCGCCGCCGCCACCGGCTCCCCCACCGTCGACCTGCGGACCCGCGTCATCGCCGAGACGCTCGGCGCGGGGCTGCGCGCGGCCCTGGACGACTGGGCCGCGCGCCGCGAGGCCGGCGAGGAGACCGACGTCGTCGCGCTCTACCGCCGGACGTGCGCGACCCAGCGGGCGCTCGCGGCGGGCTGAGCGGCCCGCGCCGGCGGATCGTCGCGGAAACACGGGAGACACACCGGGGACACACAGGATCCCTAGGGTGCGGGCGCCGGTGATCACCGGTCCACCGCCCCGAGAGGAAACCCGTGTCCCGACGCTCGACCCTCGCCACCGCCCTCGTCTCCGGGACGCTCGCCGCGGGCCTCGCCCTCGGCGTCTCCACCGTCCTGCCCGCCGGCGCGTCCCCCGCGCCCGCTGCGGCCCCCGCTGCGGCAGCGGCACCGGCAGCACCCGCCGTCGCGGAGCACCACGGGACGCCGCGGGTGACGGTCATCGGCACCGGCGGCACGATCGCCGGCCTCGCGGAATCGCGCGACGCGCTGCAGACCTACCGCGCCGGGCAGGTCCCCATCGCCGACCTCGTCGGCGCGCTGCAGCCGGAACTGTCCGGGGTGGCGGAGGTCGAGACCGTCCAGTTCGGCAACGCCGGGTCCAGCGGCTACACCATCGAGCAGTTCCGCGAGCTGAGCCTGGCCGTGGACGAGGCGCTGGAGACGTCCGACGGCGTCGTCGTCACCACCGGCACCGACACGATGGAGGAGTTCGCGTACTGGCTCGACCTGACCGTCCGCAGCGACAAGCCGGTCGTGCTCACCGGCGCCATGCGCCCCTCGAACGTCATCGGGGCCGACGGCCCGGCCAACCTCTTCAACGCGGTCCGGCTCGCCGGCAGCGGCGAGACGACCTGCTTCGGCACCGTCGTCATGCTCAACGACGAGTTCCACCCGGCGCGCGAGGTCACCAAGACGGACGCGCTGCGGCTGGACACGTTCGACAGCGGGCAGTTCGGAGCCCTCGGCGTGGTCGACGAGACCCACGTGACGACGCGCCGCGCTCCCGCGCGCGCCGAGCTGTGCGGCACGGCGGCGTGGTCCACGCCGTTCGACGTCTCCACGATCGGCCCCGCGGACCTGCCCCGCGTGGAGATCGCCTACTCCTACCAGCAGGCCGGCGGCGAGGCGATCTCCGCGTTCGCCGCGGCGGGCGTGGAGGGGATCGTCACCGCGGGCACCGGCGCGGGCGGCATCTCCCCGGCGATGGCCGAGGCGCGCACCGCGGCCCTGGCGCAGGGGGTCACCTTCGGGAGCACCTCCCGCACCGGTTCCGGTTCCATCTACGACGCCGAGGAACCCACCCCCGGCGTCATCGGCATGGAGGACCTGCTGCCGCAGAAGGCCCGCCTGCTCCTGGTGCTCTCCCTGGCCTTCAGCGAGGACGAGGCGCAGGTGCGCGACCTGGTGGACACGGTCGGGAGCCCCGAGTTCTCCTGACGCCGCCCCACCGGCGCTCCGCGGGCGGACGACCTCCCCCGACCCGCGGAGCGCCGGCCCGCCACCTCAGCCCAGGCCGCGCAGCGCCGGCGCCCCCGTCGGGTAGTACGACCGCATCCACCGCGGGAACTCCCGCAGGATCCGGTCGTACAGCTCCTCGTCGCCCACCGCGTCGAGGTCGTCCAGCGCGAAGAACCCCGTGTTGTCGTAGCGGCGCCCGTCGAGGGTGTCCAGCCGCTCCAGGATCCCGTAGTTGCTGCGCCCGATCCCGATGAACTGCCAGAACACCGGCTGCTCCTCCACGGCGCGCAACGCCTTCTCGGTCCCCCGGTTGTCGGTCACCCCGCCGTCGTGGAAGAACAGCACGAGGGTGGGGATGTCCAGCGGTTCCCGCTCGACGTACCGGGCGACGTCCTCGACGACGACCTTCTCGTTGTTCGCGCCCCCCGCCCCGGGGTAGCGCTTGACGGTGTACTGCTCCAGCCACCGCGGCAGGTCCCCGATGGTGACGTCCTCCAGGCGCTCGGCCCGCGACCCCATCGCCCACGCCTGCATCTCGGCGCCGTCGTCGACCTGCGCCGCGACGGGGGCGACCCGCTCGACGGCTCGGGTGAACACGCCCTTGCGGTACAGCCCGCCGGTGCTGCCGGACACGTCCAGGACCAGCACCACGCGGCACCGCAGCCCCGGCGCCCCGTGCTTGGTCAGGACCAGCGCGACCTGCTGCTTGCGCAGGTTCAGCTTCTCCCGCATCGCCGGCGGCAGCTTCTCCTCGCCCTTGGTGAACGACACCGCCGGGGTCGGGGACGCCGCCGGGGACGGGCTCGCGGGGGCCGCGGGTTCCTCGTCGACGCTGACCCCGAAGTCCGTCGCCAGCCCCCCGAGGCCGTTGTCGTACCCCTGCCCCACCGCCCGCACCTTCCACGCCCCGCCGCGCTGGTACAGCTCGGCGAGCACCACCACGGTCTCCGGGCCCAGCCGCGCCGGGGAGAACTCCACGACCTCCCCGCCGTGGTCCAGGGTCAGGCGCACGCCCGTCCCGGCGAACGTGGCGCCCTCGGTCTCCGGGCTCGCCACCACCACGACCTTGTCGGCCCCCGGCCGCAGCGCGGCCAGGTCCACGGCGAGGCCACGGCCCTCCAGCCGGACCCCCGGCGCGGACGGCTGGTTGAAGAACACCATGTCGGCGTCCCCGCCGACCTTGCCGTCGGCGTTCACGACGAGCGCGGTGACGTCGACGGGCCCCTCGACCCGCACGCGCACGGACGTTCCGGACAGGGGCGCGTTGCCGCCCTCGGTGAGCGTGGTCACCCCTCAGTCCTACCGCAGCGGGCGGCTGCGTGGCAGCCACCGCGAGCAGGTGGCAGGGTCGGGGCATGTCCACCTGGCTGATCACCGGTTGCTCGACGGGCCTGGGCCGCGCGCTCGCCCTCGCCGTCCTCGAACGCGGCCACCAGGCCGTCGTGACCGCCCGGGACGCCGCGCGCGTCGAGGACATCGCGGCCGCCCACCCCGACCGGGCGCTCGCGCTGTCCCTCGACGTCACCTCCCCCGAGCAGGTCACCGAGACCGTGCGCCGCGCCGAGGAGCGCTTCGGCGGGATCGACGTCGTCGTCAACAACGCCGGCTACGGGTACCGCGCGGCCGTCGAGGAGGGCGTCGACGAGGACGTGGAGCGGCTGTTCGCGACGCACGTCTTCGGGGCGGCCTCCGTCCTGAAGGCCGTGCTGCCCGGCATGCGGGCCCGGCGCAGCGGCACCGTCCTCAACGTGTCCTCGATCGGCGCGCACGTCTGCCCGCCCGGGTCGGGCTACTACGCCGCCGCGAAGGCCGCGCTGGAGGCGCTGTCGCGGTCGCTGCGCTCCGAGCTCGCCCCGCTGGGGATCTCCGTGACGATCGTCGCCCCCGGCGGGTTCCGGACCGACTTCGCGGGCCGGTCGCTGACGCAGTCGCCCGAACCCATCGGCGACTACGCGGGCACCGCCGGGCAGCGGCGCATCGAGAACGACACCGTGCACGGCACCCAGCCCGGCGACCCGGCCAAGGCGGCCGCCGCGATGATCGCCCTCGCCGAGGCCGAGAACCCGCCGTCGTCCATCTTCCTGGGGTCGGACGCGCTGGCCGCGATCGACGGGGTGCTGGAGTCCCGCGTCGCGGAGGTCAACGTGTGGCGGGAGCTGAGCGCCAGCACCGACTACTGACCGGGGACGCCCCAGGAGGGGGCTCAAGCCGGCGGGCGGGCCTGCCGATGGGGGGCTCACCCGGTCAGCGCAGAGGAGAGCACCGTGCCGAACCCCCGCCGTGCCCGTCGTGCTCGTCGTGCCGCCGTCGTCGTCACCGGCGTGGCCGGTGCCCTCGCCGCCTGCGCCGTGGCGCTGCACGCCGGGGGGACGGCGTCGTCACCGGCCACCCCGGCCGCACCCGTGGTCGGAGTGAGCGCGGACCCGTCGGCGGAGTTCGTCGTCCCCTTCCACGTGCCCGCCCCGCCGGCCGGCGTCCCGGGCCCCGCCCCCGGGGACGGGACCGGGCTGCTGGGACCGGGTTCGGTCGTCACCCCCGTCCCGGCGCCGGCCCCGCGGGCCGTGATCCACCCCGCCTGAGCGCGCGGGCGGGCGGGGCTCAGCCCGCCGAGGACCGGGCGGAGGGCCGGGCGGCCCGCACGTCGTCGCGGATGCTCGCGAGCGTCTCCTCCGGCCACAGCGGGCCGACGCGGCGCAGTTCGGCCAGCCCCGCCGACACCAGCAGCGCCGCGCCGCCGCCGTAGGCCAGCGTCCCCGCGAACGCCGCCGTGGTCGGCGGCAGCACCTTGCCGAGCAGCCGCACCGTGAACGCCGCCGAGGTGCCGGCGGCCAGCGCGCCCAGGGCGACGCCACCGCCCAGGAGGGCGGCGGCCTTGGACGCCTCCTTCGCCTTGGCCAGCACCTCCTGCCGGCCGCGCTGCACCTCGGCGCGCACGAGCGCGGCGGTGTCGGAGGTGAGTTCGTCGACGAGTTCGCCCGCCGTCCGGTTGGTCCGTTCGCTCACGGTGTTCCTCTCACGGTCGTCCTCGGGCGCGGGCTCCCGGCTGCACCGGTCGTGGTGGCGCGCGCCGCGCTCGCCGCGGTGAGCTCCGCCGGTCCCGTCGTGTCGTGGTCGAGTCCCCCCTACCCGCCCGCCGCGGCGGTAACCGCGCCCGGGCCCGCGGGTTCGGGCGGGACCGGTGGCGGCGGCGACCGGTCGCTGCCGCGGTTCACCGGCACCGGGCTGGGTAGGGGCACGACGAGCCCCACTTGAACGACCCGACTGGAGGAGGAACCCGTGCGGATCGGTTACAAGCTCGCCACCGAGGCGTTCGACCCGAAGGAGATCGTCCGGCAGGCCGTCGCGGCCGAGGAGGCCGGGTACGACTTCGTCGAGATGAGCGACCACTACCACCCCTGGCTGGACGTGCAGGGGCACTCCGGTTTCACCTGGGACATGCTGTCGTTCATCGCCGCCCGCACCGAGCGCATCGAACTGGTCACCGGGGTGACGTGTCCCAGCGTGCGGTACCACCCGGCGATCATCGCCCAGGCGGCGGCGACCCTGGCGATCCTGTCCGACGGCCGGTTCACGCTCGGCGTGGGGGCGGGCGAACGGCTCAACGAGCACGTCGTCGGGCAGGGCTTCCCCGCCGTGGCCGAGCGCCACGAGCGTTTCCGGGAGGCGCTGGAGATCATCCGGTTGCTGTGGCGGGGTGGTTACCGCTCCTACGAGGGCAAGCACCTGCGGCTGGAGGACGCCCGCGTCTTCGACCTGCCCGAGCAGCTGCCGGTGATCGCGGTGGCCGTCAGCGGGAAGGCGTCGGCGCGCATCGCCGCCGACCTCGGCGACGGCCTGTTCGCCACCGAGCCGAAGGGCGACGTGGTCGCGGCCTGGAAGGAGTCCGGCGGGTCGGGTCCGGCGTACGCGGAGGTGCCGATGGCGTGGGCGCCGGACGAGCAGTCCGCGATCGACGCGGTGCTGGAGAAGAGCCCGTGGGCGGTGACGGGGTGGAAGGTGATGTCCGAACTGCCGAACCCGGTGAACTTCCACGCCGCGACGCGGACCGTCACGGCGGAGAACGTGCGCGCGCAGTTCGCGCTCGGGCCGGACGTGTCGGCGTACCTGCCCGTAGCGCAGCAGTTCGTCGACGCCGGGTTCGACCACCTGGTCACCCAGAACGCCGGTCCGGACCCGGACGGGTTCCTGGAGTTCGCCGCCCGCGACCTGCTGCCGGCGTTGCGCGGTCTCAGCGCCGGCGGCGGCGCAACCGCCGGCTGACGACCACCAGGTCGACGACGGCCAGCCCGGCCAGGACGGCCAGCACCCACCCCGGTGCGCGGCTGCCCCCGGGCGGGTCGTCGACGGTGAACCACGCCACGGCCAGGGCGGTGCAGACCACGAGGCCGAACAGCGCCAGGACCAGGCGCAGCCGCAGCGGCGAGCGCGCCGTGCGGGCCTCCTCGCCGGTCCGGCCGCGCGGCTGGCCCGGGTCGACCCGCAGCCGCGGTTCGGCGGTCCCGGTGGCGCGGTCCGGCGTGGGGCGCGGGTGTCGACGGCTCATGCCCGGCAGGTACCCGCTCCGCCGGGGGTCCACACGTGCCCGGCTGAGGACCCGGGGATCCCCGGTTCGCCGGGGACCACGGCGGCCGACGGCCGGGGGGCGGGACCTCAGTCCCAGTCGCCCTCACCGGTGCCGAGGTGGTCGCGGCCGAGGTCGGTGACCGGGACGGCGGCCAGGCTGCTGAACCCGATCTGCAGGAGCGTCGCGCGGGACACGCCGGACCCGCCGAGCGTGGACATGCCCTCGACGACCGCGCAGAAGAACGCCCCCAGGGCGTCCGGGTCGGCGGTGGCATCGATCTCGCCGGCGGCCCGGGCCTCGGCGATGCAGGCGGCGTAGTGCGTCCGCATCGTCTCGAACGCGGCCGCGACCGTCGAGGCGACCTCGGGGTCGTGCGCCGAGAGCTCGACGGCGGCCTTGGTGAACAGCGACGGCGGGGCCTGCGCCGCGCCGTGCTCGACGGCGACCTTGACCAGTTGCGCGCGGATGCGGGCGATGGGGCTGTCCGACCCGTGCCGGAGGGACTCGACCGCCTCGACCGCCTCGGCGGTGTCGCTGAGGAACGCCCGCATGAAGAGTTCCTTCTTGCCGCCGAAGGCGTTGTAGAGGCTCTGCCGCGCCAGGCCGGTCGCCTCCAGCAGGGTGTCGAGCGAGGTGCCGGCGAAACCCGTCTCCGCGAACGCCTTCCGGGCCCGGTCGACGACGTCGGCCTCGTCGAACGTGCGGGGTCTGGGCATGGTCGTCCTCCGGGTCGGGTCGTGCACCGCTGCGGCCCATGATGGCGGACGGAGCGCCCCGGGCAGGACCCCCGCCGGGCGGTGCGCGGCGGGGTCAGGCGGCGGTGGCGCCGCCGTCGACGAGGACCTCGCTGCCGGTCATGCCCGAGCTCTGGTCGGAGACCAGGAACAGGACGACGGCGGCGACCTCCTCGGGGCGCAGCAACCGGCCGAACGGCAGACCGGCCGCGATCTGCTGCACGAGCGCGTCCTCCCGGCCCGGGGCCAGGCCCTTCAGGCCGGGCGTCTCGGTCGGCCCGGGGACGACGGTGTTGATGCGGATCCCGCGGGGGGCGAGCTCGGCGGCCCACGTGCGGGTCATGGTCGCGACCGCGGCCTTGGAGGCGCCGTACAGGCCGAAGCGCGGTTCGGTCCCGGACCCGGCGGTGGACCCGGTCACGACGATCGCGGCGCCCTCGTTCAGGAAGGGCAGCGCCCCCTGCACCGTCAGGGTGGTGCCGCGCACGTTGGTGGCGAAGGCGGTGTCGACGTCGGCGGCGCTGACCTCGGCCAGGGGTTTGAACCCCCCGCCGCCGGCGTTGGCGTGCACCGCGTCCAGCCCGGTGCCGCGGGCGGCGACGACCTCGAACAGGGCCGCCACCTGGGCCGGGTCGGAGGCGTCGGCGCGCACGGTGGTCACCGCGTCCCCGAGTTCGGCCGCCACGGCGTCGAGCTGCGCCTGGCGCCGTCCGGTGACGACCACGTGCGCTCCTTCCTGCACGAACCGGCGGACGACGGCCAGGCCGATCCCGGAGGTGCCGCCGGTGACGAGGGCGGTCCTGCCGTTGAGTGCTGCGTTCACGGTGGAGCTCCGTTCGAGTTGTGGACTGGATGGTCCCGAACGTAGGCCGAGTTGGACTGTTCAGTCAAGAACCGGGCTGGAGCCGTCCCCACCACGGGGCGGGTCCGCGACCGGGCCCAGCAGCGATGAGTTCGGCGGCGCCGGGCGGTCCCCCCCGTCGACGCGACCCCGACCAGCGGTAGGAGAACCCCGTGCCCGAGACCACCCGAGGACCCGCCTCCTACTTCCCCGCCATCGAGGCGAAGCACGGGCAGCCCGTCGCGCACTGGCAGCGCCTGCTGCGCGAGCACCGCGCCGAGAACCCCGACGTCGCGCACGTGCAGCAGGTCGCCTGGCTCAAGAGCGAGCACGGCCTGGGCCACGGGCACGCCAACGCGCTGGTGGCCGCCACCCGCGCCGAGGACGAGCGCGCCTGACCCGTCCCGGTGCGCTCAGCGGCGCTCCGTCACCTCGGCGCGCGTCGCAGCGCCGCGGGCACCGGGAAGGGCAGGTCGATCCGCTCGCTGCCGCTCCCGACGGCGGAGGCGCCGCCGAAGTCGTCGGTCACCACGGTCACGCCCTCGGTCCCGACCTCGCTGATGCGGACCGGCCGTTCCCTGCCGTCGGGCGTCCGCAGCAGGTACCGGTCCGCCAGGAAACCGATCCCGAGGTCCTCCAGGGCCTCCTCGGCGGCGACCCAGTCGACGGGCTCGGGGGTCACCGGGCGGCCGAGGACGTCGACGGCACGGAACCCCTCGCCGTCGGGCACGATCCACCCGACCCGCTCACCGTCGTGGCGGCGGTGTTCGAACCAGTCCCCGGGGAGCACGGGAGGACGCTACTGCGCGGACCTCACGACCGGCCGGTGGACCTGACCAGCACGGGCAGCAGGAGCAGCGCGGACAGCACGGCCTGCGGGACCGCGACGAGCAGCGCGGTGACCCGGACGCCGGCGCGCTGCGCGCGGGCGATCCCCGCCGCCAGCGGGACCGGCACCACCCCCACCGCGGCCATCGCCAGCAGCGTCGACCGCGCGGCGGCACCGGGGTCGAGCACGGACCACGCCACCGCCTGCAGCAGCAGCGGCAGGACGAGCCCCACCAGGACCAGCCCGCCGGCCACGGCCCCCGCCACCGACGCTCCCGACCCCCGGCCGTCCGCGCCGCCGCCCTCGGGTGGGGTCACGGGTCCTCCTGCCGGGTCGGGTCCGGGCCCGATCCTGCCAGGGCGGCGGGCGGTCGGGTCGCGTACCGTGCCGCCCGGTCGGGACGACCCCCCGACGCCGGAGGGGACGAGATGGACCACCAGCACGGGCCGCCCGCGCGGGACCGGCGGTTCCCCGCCTCGGTCTACCGGCACGGCACCGAACCGGACCCCCGGTTCTCCCTCGCCAACGAGCGCACCTTCCTGGCCTGGATCCGCACCTCCCTGGCCCTGCTGGCCGCCGGGGTGGCGCTGGAGGGCCTGGCGCTGCCGCTGCAGCCGGACCTGCGGCTGGCCGCCTCGATCGTGCTGGTCGTGCTGGGGGTGCTGGCCCCGGTGCAGGCCTGGCGCGGGTGGGCCCGCGACGAACGGGCCATGCGGCTCGGCGCACCGCTGGCCGCACCCGCCCTGGCGTCGCCGCTGACCGTCGGGACCGTCGTGGCCGGCGTGCTCGTCCTGCTCGGGCTGCTGCTGCGGTGACCCCGCCCCCGCCGCCCGGACGCGCGGTCTACGACCCCGGCCTGCAACCCGAGCGCACCGCGCTCGCGTGGCGCCGCACCGCCCTGGCCCTCGTCGTCGTCTCCCTCGGCGCGGCGCGGCTGCTGCCCGCGCAGCTCGGCGCGGGGGCCGTCGCGCTCGGAGCCGCGGGCGCCGCCTGCGGCGTCGCCGTGCACGTCCTGGCCGGGCGGCGGGCCCACCGCACCACCGCCCGCCTCCTGGCCACCGGGGACCTGGTCCACCCGCGCTCCGGCGGCGGTCTGCTCGCCGTCGTCGCGGGCGCGGTGACGCTGCTGGGCCTGGGCGGGCTGGCCCTCGTCGCGGGACGCGTCGTCACCGGGTGAGCGGTCAGCCCGCGGCGGGCGCCTCGCCCAGCAGCGCGGGGTCCGGGCAGCCCTGCCCCGTCAGGGCGTAGTAGCCCGTCGTCCCGCCGTCCTCGTCGGCGGCGACGTCCTCGGCGTCGAGGTCCAGACCGACCTCCCCGAACGGTTCCCCGTCGGCCAGGACCGTCGTCACCACCCCGGCGGGGACCGTCGCGGCGAGGACCAGGTCCACCGGCCCCGACGCGCTGGCGACCTCCTCGCCGTGCTGCCGGAAGGAGAACGTCACGACCCCGCTCGCCGGGGGCGGGTCCTGGGTGCCCCAGCAGACCACCACCCGCTGCGTGGGGCGGGGGTCCTCCGCCGAGCACCCGGCGGCGAGCACGGCCAGCAGGAGCGCGGGGCCGGCGGCCCGCCGCAGTCGTCGCGTCGTCACGGGCGGAGTCAACCAGCGGGCCCGGCGCTCGCGCAGCCGAACGGCCACCGGTGTCGGGACGCGAGGACACGTGGTTGCCTGACGCCATGACACGCATCGGGAACTCCGAGCTCGACGTCCGCCCGCTGAACCTCGGCGGGAACGTCTTCGGCTGGACCGCCGACGAGGCCACCTCGCACGCCGTGCTGGACGCCTTCGTCGACGGCGGCGGCGACTTCATCGACACCGCCGACGTGTACTCGGCCTGGTCCGACGGCGGTGCGGGGATCTCCGAGACGATCATCGGCAGCTGGCTGGCCAAGAGCGGCAACCGCGACCGGGTCGTGCTCGCCACCAAGGTCGCCAAGAAGGCCGACCGCGCCGGGCTGGCGGCGGAGAACATCCGCGCGGCCGTCGACGAGTCGCTGCAGCGCCTGCGGACCGACCGGATCGACCTGTACTGGGCCCACCAGGACGACCCCGCGACGCCGCTGGAGGAGACCCTCGGCGCGTTCGACGAACTCGTCACCGCCGGCAAGGTCCGCGCGATCGGCGCCTCCAACTTCACCGGCCCCCGCCTGGAACGGTCCCTGGAGGTGTCCCGCCGCGAGGGGTTCGCCGCGTACGTCGCGGTGCAGAACCACTACAACCTCGTCGAGCGCGAGGAGTACGAGCGCGACGCGCGCCCGGTCGCGGAGGCCAACGGCCTGGCGTCCCTGCCGTACTGGTCGCTGGCCTCGGGGTTCCTCACCGGCAAGTACCGCCCGGGGAACCTCGCCGACTCCGCGCGCCGGGGAGCCGCCGCGAAGTACCTCGACGAGCCGCGCGGGACGGCGGTCCTGGAGGCGCTGGACGCCGTGGCCGCCGCGCACGACGCGCAGGTCGCCTCCGTGGCGCTGGCCTGGCTGCGCCAGCAGCCGACCGTCGTGGCCCCCATCGCCAGCGCCCGCACCGTCGAGCAGCTGCCCGCGCTGCTGGCCTCGATGGACCTGGAGCTGAGCACCGACGAGCTCGCCGCCCTGGAGCGCGCCTCGCGCTGAGCACCCCGCACCGCGCCCCCGGCGGAGGCACAGGAAGCTCACGTTCCCTGCACGCCCGGCGGGGCGCGGGGACGGCGGGCGTGCCGCACAGTGGAGGGGTGAGCACGACAGCCGCCCACCCGCACCGCACCCCCACCCACCCGGGGCCGCCCCGCCGGACGTGGTCCCCGGTGGCGCTGGCGGGGGCGTGGGTGCAGCTGCTCGCCCTGGGCGTCGTGTACTGGGTGTGCGTGCGGACCGCGACCGGCCAGCGGCACGAGGACCGGCTGCACGAGGCCGCGCTCGCGGCGAAGGGGACGCAGTCGGGCTGGCTGCGCCGGACGTTCGACCTGGCCGACCGGCTCGAACCGCACCACCTGGTGCTGGGGGTCGCCGCCGTGGGCGTCGTCGGCCTGCTGCGGGGACGGCCGGGCCGGGCGGTGCAGGGCATCGTCGTGGCCGGCGGGACGCTGGCCCTGACGGAGCTGCTGAAGCTGGTGCTGCTGGAGCGGCCCGACCTGCTCGACCACGCCTCCGGGTCCAACAGCCTGCCCAGCGGGCACACCGCCGCGGTGCTGGGGGTGGCGCTGGGGGTGCTGGTCGCCGGCCCGCGCTGGCTGCGGCTGCCGCTGGCCCTCGCCGGGGCCGCGGCGTCGGGGGTGATGGGCGCGTTCGTCGTCGCCGAGGGGTGGCACCGGGTCAGCGACGTGCTGGCGTCGGCGCTGGTGGGGTCGCTGGTGCTGTGCTGCGTGCAGGCGCTGCCGAGCCGGGACCGGCGCCCGCGCGGGCCGCTGGTCCGGCTGGCGCTGCTGGTCCCGGCGGCGTGCGCCGCGGCGCTGGTCGTCGTCTACGCGGCGGGCGCCGCGCTCACCACGTCGTACGTGGTGGCCGGCGCGGTGGTCGCCGCGACGGTGCTGCTGGCCGCGCGGGCCCTCCCGCGGGAGGTGCGCGGCAGGGCCTGAGGGCAGGATGGGCGCATGTCCGACACGCACCCCCTCCCCGAGGACCCGACCCCGCCCGACGCGCCCCGCGAGACCGCCGACGGGCCCGACCCCCGCGTGGTGGTCGTGACCCCGCAGGGCATGGGCATCGCCGAGCCCCCCGAGGACGGCGGCCCCGGCCCGGCGGACATGGTGTCCGAGCCGGCGAAGGTCATGCGGATCGGCAGCATGATCAAGCAGCTGCTGGAGGAGGTGCGGTCCGCGCCGCTGGACGAGGCCGGCCGCAACCGCCTCGCCGAGATCCACGAGCGGTCCCTGCTGGAGCTGGAGGACGGCCTGTCCGGCGACCTCGTGGAGGAGCTGCGGCGCATCGCGCTGCCGTTCGCGGAGGGGCAGACGCCGTCCGAGAGCGAGCTGCGCATCGCGCAGGCCCAGCTGGTGGGGTGGCTGGAAGGGCTGTTCCACGGCATCCAGACGGCGCTGGTCGCCCAGCAGATGGCCGCGCAGGCGCAGCTGCAGGAGATGCGGCGCGCGCTGCCGGGCGCGGCGACCGCGCGCCCGGGCCGCCCCGGCGTCCCCGGCGCCGGGGACGGCATGCCGCGCGTGCAGCCCGGCGGGACGGGGCAGTACCTCTGAGGCTCGCGTTCTGGCGGTCCGCGCCCGACCCCCTCGGCAGCGGGGTGTGGGCGCGGGCCGAGCACGCCGTCGACCGGGCCGTGCGGCGGGTGGAGATGGTCGTGGCCGGGACGCCGGCGGGCCCGGGCCGGACGGCGCTGGAGGAGTTCCTGCCGCGCGTCGACCTCGTGGCGCGGGCGGTGCGGGCGCAGTGCCTGCGGGCGCAGGAGGTGGCCCCGTCCTCCGGGGACCTGCTGGTGCCCCGCGGCCCGGACGGGCAGCACCCCGAGATCCACCGCCGCCTGACGCGGACGGCGACGGCGTGCGCGCAGGTCGCCGAGGCCGCGGCGATGGTGCGGGTCAGCGGGGAGGCCGACCCGGAGCTGCTGGCCGCGGTGCGGCGGGCGGTCGAGAAGGCGGAGACCCTCGCGGACCTGCGCTGAGGTGGCTCGTGTCGGAGGCCGGTGTCACGGTGTGCTCGTACCGGTCACCACCGGGTGAGGACGACACGATCAGGGGGACGTCTCGTGCACATCGACAACGCTCGTGAGCTCAAGTCCAGGTTGCTGTCGGGCGTGGTGCAGGCCTCGTCGCTGGAACGGCCCACGGGGGTCGCCAGCGTGGGGATCAGCGTCCTGCCCGGCGACGGCGGCCCCCGCTACGGGCTGGCGGTGCGGTACTCCGGCAACCGCGGCGAGGTCCTCGCCGACAGCGCCCGGGAACTGGCCGCCCGCACCGCCGGCGACGAGGTCGACATCCGCGAGATCGGCCTGGTCACCGCCCTCACCGCCTCCACCGAACCGGGCACCTGGACGCCGGCGACGCTGCAGCGCAGGACCCGGCCGCTGCGCCCGGGGCTGTCCATCGCCCAGCAGGACGTGACCGCCGGCACGCTCGGCGGGTTCGTCACCGTGGAGGGGTCCGACGGGCTGTACGTCCTGTCCAACAACCACGTCCTGGCCGACTCCGACCGGGCCGCGCTGGAGGACCCGGTGCTGCAGCCCGGCCCGCACGACGGCGGCACGGCCGGGGACCGGGTGGGGCGGCTCGCGCGGGCCGTGCCGCTGGAGGCCGGGCGCGGCAACGCCGTCGACGCGGCGCTCGCGCTGCTGGAGGCCGACGTGTCCGAGGTCGACCTGGAGTACCCCGTGGGCCGGCTCACCGGCTGGACCGACCCCGACGACGAGGTGGCGGTGGAGAAGGTCGGCCGCACGACGGGCTGGACGAAGGGCCGCATCACCGCCATCGAGCTCGACGACGTCGCCGTCCAGTACCCGGTGGGCGTCGTCAGCTTCGACGGGCAGATCGAGGTCGAGGGCGACGCCGGGGCGTTCTCCGCGGGCGGCGATTCGGGGTCGCTGGTCTACCGGCCCGACACCCGGCAGGCCGTGGGGCTGCTGTTCGCGGGCAGCGAGCGCGGCGGCGCGAACGGCGCCGGGCTGACGTTCTGCAACCCGATCGGCCTTGTGCTGACCGCGCTCGGTGCGACACTGGTGGTGTGAGCCAGCTTCCCCTTGGCACATCAGGTTCAGGCACGGGCCCGGGCAGGGACGCCGCTCGCGCGGCCAAGGTCCACGTCCAGGGGCTCGTGGGGGCCGACCCGCGCGTCAACGGCATCGGCCTGACCCACGCCGGTGAGGCCTGGGCGGTGAAGGTGAACGTCGTGGACGAGCAGGACTACCCGGACCTGCCCGAGGCCGTCGACGGCGTCCCCGTCCTGGTCCGCGGGGTCGGCCGCATCAGCGCGTTCGGCGTCAGCGCCGGCTGAGCAGCCGCTCCAGCACCTGCGCCACGCCGTCGTCCCCGCACTCGGGGGCGACGGCGTCGGCGGCGGCCAGCGCGTCGGGGTGGCCGTCGGCCATCGCGTAGGAGCGGCCCGCCCAGCGCAGCATCTCCAGGTCGTTCGGCATGTCCCCGAAGGCCACCACCTGCGAGGCCTCGGTGCCGCGGTCGGCGGCGACCTCCGCGAGCGTGGACGCCTTGCTGACCCCCGCGGCCATGATCTCCACGAGGGAGTCGGCGGCGTTGGAGTGGGTGACGTTGACCAGGCCCCCGACCTGCCCGCGGGCCACGGCGACCATGTCGTCGGAGGACACCCCCGGGCACTTGGCGAGGATCTTCACGACCGGCGGGGAGTCGACGAGCAGCTCCTCGAAGGCGGCGACCCGCTGCTCCAGCCCGGTGTCGAACCGGGTCGCGTACTCCGGTTCGCGGCGGAAGCCGACGACGGCCTCCAGCGCGAACCCGATGCCCGGCAGCGCGGGGCGCAGCGCCGCCACGACCTGCCGCAGCACGTCGACCGCGATGGGGTGCTGGCGGACGACCTCGCCGGTGTCGAGGTCGAACACGACGGCGCCGTTGGCGCACACGACCTGCCCGCGCAGCCCGGCCTCGGAGGCCAGCGGGGTCACCCACCGCGGCGGGCGGCCGGTGACGGGGACGACGGGGATGCCCACGGCGTCGCAGGCCGCGAAGGCGGCCAGGGTGCGGGCGCTGAGGGGGCGGTCGCGCGGGATCACGGTGCCGTCGAGGTCGGTGGCGACCAGCTTCCACGTCCGGGCGAACCCGGTCTCGACCGCGTCCAGCGTCAGCGCCTCGGGAGTCACCGGCCCATCCTCGCACCCCCGGCGGGGGGGGGGGGGGGGGGGGGGCCCCCCCCGCCGGGGGGCGCGGCAGCCGGGGCACAGCCCGCCCAGCTCCACACCCCCGCGGCCGGTCC
>NZ_JBJLSJ010000021.1:0-84598 GCF_050871975.1 Kineococcus rugosus
CCCCCCCCCCCCCCCCCCCGCCCCCCCCCCCCCCCCCCCCCCCCCCCCCCCCCCCCCCCCCCCCCCCCCCCCCCCCCCCCCCCCCCCCCCCCCCCCCCCCCCCCCCCGGCCGGTACCAGGACGTGAGGGGGCCGACCCGCAGCGGCCACCGGTCGCTGAGCAACCTGCAGCCGCTCCGCCGCGTCCGACACCGGTGAAGACCACCGCCGCCGCTGCCGGCGCTGCCCTGCTGTCGGTGCTGCCCGTGGCCGCTCGCGGTTCCGGGCCGCTGCTGGTCCCCGCCCCCACCGGTCCCGAGGGGGCGTCCCCGGCGGCGCTGGTGAGCGGGGTGGTGGAGGAGCACGACGACTGCACCACCCTCGGCGGTCCGCCGATCCTCTGGCCTTCCGGCAGCACGTGGGACGCGACCGCGCAGACCACCACGGTGCCCCACCACGAGGGCGGAGCCGACGAGGTGGTGGTGCGCATCGGCCGGCACGTCGCGTGCCCGGGCGGCTCATGGTGAGCGCCGGGACCGCGGGCATGAGCCGTGGCCTCGCAGAATTCGGGGCGTCGGGTGTTCGTGGCGTGCTGGTGAGCCCTGCTGATCGTGGAGTCAACCGAGACCCGCCAGTCGATCTGCCCGGCCTCGTCCGCGGTCGCGAGCAGAGCTTCCAGGATGCGGTCCCAGGTTCCGTCCTCGGCCCCTCGACGGTGTCGGGACCACACCGTCTTCCACGGCCCGAACCGGGCTGGCAGGTCCCGCCGTGGGACACCAGTGCGGTACCGGTAGGCGATCGCCTCCACGATCCGCCGATGGTCGGCCCATGGACGGCCGCGACGGCCAGCGCTGTCGGGTAGCGGCGGTCGGAGGCGTTCCCACCGCCGGTCAGACACCACGGACCTGCGGGCCCAGGCGGATCTCAGACTGCCGCGCAGGCCAGGTCCAGCCGAGGCCAGGCCGCCAGGTCGGAGAGCATCTGCCGATCGTGGGTGGCGACCACGACCGCGCACGAGGTCGTGATCAGTGCCTGCGTGAGCTCATCGACCAGCACGGCGGAGAGGTGGTTGGTCGGCTCGTCCAGCATGAGCAGGTCGGGCCGCGAGGCCAGGCACAGCGCCAGGTGCAGACGCCGTTGCTGTCCCTGGGACATGCGCCCCACCGGGGTGCGCAGCGAGACCGTGTCCAGCAAGCCGAGGCCGGACAGTGCGGGCGGCCGGCCCGGCACTCCCTGCGTCTGCAGGTGCTCGATGTGAGCCTGGTACACCTGGTGGGCGGTGTGCTGGGAGTTCCAGTCAGGAACCTCCTGGGACAACAGGACCGCACGGGCCCCCTGGTGGGTCAGCAAGTGCCCCGACGTGGGGTCGACCTTCCCGGCCAGGACCCCCAGCAGAGTCGACTTGCCGGCTCCGTTCGGGCCGGTCAGCAGCAGCCGGTCACCACCGCTGACGGCGACGTCGACCGGGCCGGGCAGCCGCCCCTCGACGCTCAGCCCGCTCCCGGTCAGCACCGGCCTTCCGGCACGTACCCGCACGTCGGGCCAGGACAGGTGCCGGGGCGGCTCGGGCACCGTGATCCGGTGCTCCTCGAGGTCCTCGACGCGTCGGTTGAGGGCCTGCACGACGCCGGCGGTGCGAGTGGCCCGCTGGTGCTTTCCGGTGCCCTTGTCGGGCCGCCACCCGGTGTGCAGACGCCCCCGGGCCTCCTCCGCGGCATCCTCGAGGCGGGCGTGCTCGGCCACCTGGGCAGCGTGCTCCTGCTCCCAGCGCTCCCGCTCCCGGCGGCGGCCCTCCACCCACCCGTCGTACCCACCGGCGTAGTGGCGCGGGTGACCGTCACGACTGGGGTCCAGGTCGAGGAACGTGGTGGCGACCGCGCGCAGCAACGCCCGGTCGTGGCTGACCACTGCCACACCCCCGGGGCGCTCTCGCAGGGCTCGGGTCAGGTACTCCAGCCCCTCGGCATCGAGGTGGTTGGTCGGCTCGTCCAGCAGGAGCACGTCGGTGCTCGAGCCCAGCGCGACCGCCAGGCGCACCCGGTAGCGCTGCCCCACCGACAGCGTCCTCAGCCCGCGGTCGCGGTCGGTGCAGGCCTTCAGCCCTTCCAGGGCGACGTCGACACGCCGCTCAGCGTCCCAGGCGTCCAGGAGCGTGGCCGCCTCCAACGCGTGGGCGTAGGTGTCCTCGGCGCCGGGCTCGCCCGCAGCCAGCGCGTGGGCCGCGTCATCCAGCACGTCCAGGGCGGCCAGGCTCTCGCCCACGGCTTCCCCGACCAGGTCTCCCACGGTGCGCCCGTCCTCCACGCGCAAGGTCTGCTCGACGAGGGCGAGAGTGCCGGCGCGGGTCACGGTGCCTTCGTCCGGGGTCAGACAGCCCGCCATGACCTGCAGCAGGGTGGTCTTGCCGCGCCCGTTCTCGCCGACGACGGCCAGGCGGGACCCGGCCGAGACGGTCACGTCGAGACCGGACAGTACGGTGCGCTCTCCGAGGCGGACGGTGACGCCCTGGGCGCGTACGTGCGCGGCCGCCCCTGCAGGGAGGTCGCGCGAGAGGGTGAGGGAAGGTCGATCGGTGCGGAGCATGCGTGATCTCTCAGCTCGTCAGGGAGCCGGACGGCACGCGGGACCGCCCGGCACAGGGCCAGGACGGGCGGCGAGTTCAGTCGGGTTCGGCCGCCGTCAGCGGCGGAACCACGGCTTCGCACAGGAAGTCATGCCGACGAGCGTACGGGGAACGAGCCGGGGCCGGCCAGGCGATTTCCACGGTGGGCAGAACACCCGAGCACGCGCCCGCAGGTACGAACTGGGACACGGGGCCGGTCAGTTGCCGGGATCCAGCACGGCGCTGGCCGCAGCCGCGTCCGTCTCAGCGCCGGTGGCCAGTGCGTACAGGGCGTAACCGATCGGGGAGGCGTTCCACAGGTGACGGGCTTGAGCGGCAAGGCCCGGGTACACACGGCCTCCGGCGGCCCGGTAAGCCTGCAGGGTCACGTCCAGCATCTCCTCACCCGCAGCCCCGTACTGGGCCGCCAGATCCCGGGCCGGGTCGTCCATCCGGGCCGTGGTCCAGTCCAGCACCCCGGTGAAGGCACCGTCGTCGGCCAGCAGGACGTGCGCGGGATAGATCTCCCCGTGCGTCATCACGGTCTGCTCAGGCCAGCAGGAGTCGTCGGTCAACCACGCCTCCCAGGCTGTGGAGAGAGCAGGAGCGACGGTGAACGCTGCACGCACGCGGGCGACGTCGTCGGTCCACGACTGACGGACCTGCACGGGGGTGCGCACCTCGACCCCGGCGGCCTCGGCCTGCTCTGCGGTGATGGCGTGCAGCCGCGCGAGGAGCCGGCCCAGCCGGACGGCGTAGTCAGGGCTGGCAGGATCCATGTGCCACACCGGTTCGCCCGCCGTGGACAGGGTCAGGCCGGGCGCGCCGGGCAGGGCCGGGTAGGCGATCAGGCCGGGCTCGCGTACCTGCCAGTCGGGCACTGCGATCCCGTCGGCGGCCAGGGTCGGGCTGACCAGGTCGAGGATGCGGGCCTCAGCAGCCATCCCTGCGGTCACGTCGGGACGGCGCGGCTGGCGCAGCACCCACCGCCGCCCGGCCGTGTCCGTGGCCATGACGACCCGGTAGTCCAGGCCAGCCTCGTTGACCGTGGCGTCCTCGGCGGACAGGTGAAGGCCGTGGGAGGCGGCAAGGGCGAGGACGGCGCCGATCGTGCTCATGGAGAGACGATCTCGCCCGGGTACGGCCCAGATCCACTCGATTCCCCTTCCCCATTCGCACGCGTCGCCGTCCGACCCGCCGAGAATCACTGACGGACATGCCTTAGCACCCAGCGGTTCGCACCGCCGCGAGCACCGCTGCACTCTGCGCCGTCGTCACCGTGCCCGCACCCCAACCGGCCGCACGAGCACCCACGTCCTGCCCGATCGCCTCATCACCGAGACCGGAGGCGATGTTCCAGCAGGTCGCGGCCCCCAACGCCACGATCTGCTCGTCACTGACCCCAGCACCGGGCACCGCACTGCGCACCGCTCCCACGAACCCCGACCTGGTCGCCTCGGTCCACGCCGGCAACTGCACGCTGTCCATGACGATCGCCCCACCCACCGCGGCGTCGTCGCCTGCACCTCCCGCTGTCGCTGAGGCCCCGACCGGCACCGGAGCCTGCGCGGGCGCAGCCGGACCAGCAGCAGAAGATGCGCTGGCCGTAGCGGTGGTGGCGGGCGCGTTGGGGGTTCCACCCCGCGGTTCTCCCCCGTCGTCGCACAGGCCACCAGGACCAGTGCGAGCGGAGCGAGGACAGCCACGGCACGGCAACGGCCAGCGGACACGTAGAACTCCTTCACCACCGGGTACTGACTCTGGTCGATCGGCGTCCACCGATCGACACGCTCGAGTTCTCCCGGCAGGTTCGGCAACCGTCGACAGGCCCTCGCCGATCCCGAGGTGAGCAGCCGTCCGGTGCACCGTGATCCTCAGGCACCCTGAGGACCGTCCAACCTCCACGACGGTGAACCACCACTCCTTCACCCGATCGCACGCATCGGCGCGAACCTCGTGCCCTTGCCGCCCTGCGAGCGATCTCACAACACCGCCACGTCCAAGGCTCGAGCTCCAGAACCAGCTGGGGTTGAGGAACGGGCTGCGGTGGGGCCACAGCAGGATCAGCCACCGCTCCTGCGCAGCGTCCTCAGCGTCCGAGCCATTCGCGGCCGCGCGGGTCCACACCCGGTCGCTGGACGACTCGATGCCCTCCAGGCGCAACCGGCCCGGCGCCTGGTGTCCTGGTAGCCCGTAGAACTGCGCCCTGCGGGAGGGGGAGAGCGCCGTGACCGGGGCCGGGACGTCCGCCCACCCCACTGGGTGCGGCGGCTGGGCCGGGTGCACCTGCACCACGACCTGCAGGGCCGCGTCCTGACGACGTGACCTGGAGGAGGCGCCCGCCGGTTCGAGACGCCCCACACCGGCGACTGGGCGGGGACCGGCCGGGACGCCACCCGTCGGATCGTGCAGCGCCGGCGTCTTCCACTCACCGGTCGTCACGAACCCCCGGTACGTCTGCTTCAGCACCGACCCACCACGGCCGCAGGCTCCTTCCCGCTCGGTCGCCGCCTCACGCCCGCGGACCGTGCGGTCACGGCGCGAGCCACGACGTCGTCGGCCGTCTGGACGTGTCGAGGAGCGGGAGGGCCTGCGGCCGGGAACCGGTCACGTCGACCCCTCGCACCACGGCCTGAGCGGGAGCAGACTGCCGAGGAGGAGACCGCCGCAGTCGAGGAGATGAGCACCGTGACCGAGCACGACACGGACGCCCCGTCGGACGCCGAGGACGCTCCGGACCCCAGAGCGCGCTACCGCTCGCTGCCCGCACCGATCAGCATCGCGGACACGATCGAGAGCCGGGCCCCCTTCCCGCTGCCTCCGGACGCGACGGAGGGGACGGACCCGAACCGCGACGTCGCGGTTCGGTACCCGCTGTGAGGACGTACCGCCTCGACGCACACCTCTGAGATCCGCCGCCCCGAGGCTCCACCACGACGTCGCGGTCGTGGCACGGACCATGAGGGTCGAGGTCAGGAGGTGCCCTCGATCCTCGCCTGCCGGACCAGTTCGTCGTAGCGGTCCTCCCCCTGGTCGACGGCTCCAGGCGGCAGCACGGCGATGGACCACGGCACCTCGCACGGCCCGTCGTGCTCGGGTTCAGGGCACAGGGCTCTGCTCAACCGCTCCTGGATCTCGAACGCCTGCTCCGGCGAAGCCCACAGGCCGATCCTGATCTCGTACGTGCCCTTGCCGTTCGCTGCGTCGGTCGGCGCCATGCCCTGACGCTAGGGGCACGGTTCCACTCCCGGGCGGCCCGCTGGGTCGTGGCGCGGGTCCTGTGCTGGTGACCACGACGTGTGCGACCGAGGGAGTGAGGAGGAACGGCACACCCGGCCTGCCGTCAGGGATCATCGGACCATGCCGGTGGACCAGACCCTGACCAAGGTCGCCGCCGACCTGGCCGCGGGACGGACCACGCTGGCACGCCAGCGCCTGCGCGGGCTGGTGGCGTCGTTCCCCGACCGCCTCGACCTGCGCGATCAACTCGCCGCCGCGTACCGCCGCGACGGCGACCTGGCCCAGGCCGGGCGTTGGTCCTACCTCAGCACCCACCGCGACGAACGGGAGGTGGCCGCCTTCGAGCGCACCTACCGCGGCCCCTTCGCCCAGATGAAGGCCCTCCGCTGGCGCACCAGCGAGGACAGCGCCGGCCCGCACGCGGCCGCGCGTCTGCGCGCCGTGCGCGAGGCCGCCGAGCAGATCGCCGGCGCCCCCGTCTCCTGGCAGGACCCGCACCCGCCGGCGCCTGCCCTGACGTGGGCCGACCGCATCGCCGGCTGGGGAGGCGGGCTGATCATCATCACCGTCACCGGCTTGGTGCTGCTCGGGCTGGGTTGGCTGGTCGTGACCGCAGTCCGGCTGGTGTGGGGGTGGGTGACCTGACCGTCTCCGCTGGGCGCGACATCGGGGTTCTGGCGCTGGCCAGGACGTCGACGACTTCGCGGTCTCACCGAGGACCGAGTAGTTGAGCTCCAGCACGCCGACGTGCCCGTAGCCACCCCTGCGAGGCCTGAGGGCTGCTTCGATGCATCCGTGGACGCGCAGGACGCCGCGACTTGCGTCGCCCCCAGCGTCGACTTCGCCGCCTCGGAGCACGTCGAGGTGGAATTCCGGCAGAACGGGAAGGTCGTGGCCACCCGCGGCACCGACGTCGGCAGCGCGATCGGCGTCCAGGTCCTCATCGGCGAGATCGACGTGCACGTCAACGGCGAGCCGTACGGACAGGCGACCAGTCGCGGTCCGAGCACCCTCCATGAGGACGGTCAGCCGCGAGGAAGCACCTGCCTCAGCGGTCCTGGCTGCCCCACGGAACCGCCCATCGGCTGAGGCGCGACCACCGGCGCCGACGAGCGGACGGTGCTCCCCGGTGTGGCGCTGCGGCTGCGATCCTGCAGCGGTGAGGCGCCCCGGCCACGATCCCCACGACGAGCACCACGACGTCCATCCACCCTCCGAGGACACCAGGACCCTGCGGCTGTCGCTGCGCCGTCCCGCGGACACCGACGTGGCCGAGCTCTTCACCGTGTACTCCGACCCCCGGGTCTGGCACGACGACCCGCTGCTGCGTCACACCAGCACCGCCCGGACCCACGACCGCGTCCAACGCTGGGGTGAGAGCTGGGATCGTTACGGCATCGGGTTGTGGGTGGTGCGGGCGCTGAGCGGTCCCTCGGCCGGGACCCTGGTCGGAGTCGGCGGCTGCAGCCTGCCCACCGCCACCGCGACCCCCATCGCGTGGAACCTGGCTTTCACCCTGCGCCCGCAGGTGTGGGGACAGGGGTACGCGCAGGAAGTCGCCGCCGCCGGGCGCGCCTGCGCGCACGCGCTGCGCCCGAGCCTGCCGGTCACCGCGGTGGTGGCCGCCCGCAACCTCCGCTCGCGGCGTGCGGTCGAACGAGCTGGGCTCCGCCGAGCGTGGCGGGGCCGGGACCCCGAGGACCCCGACCCGACGGCGCAGCTGCTGCTGTACGCCGATCGGGCGCTGAACGAGGACCAGGTGCGCGTCCTCACCACCTGACCGCTCCCGTCCTCGACCAGCGGTCGGACGGACCTGCGACGCGCAGCTCCTGGGGTTCAGCGGCCACAGCCGACGTCACGGTCGCAACACCGGACGAGCGCGACGCGGCTGACCGGGACCGGCGATCGTTGAACTGCCTCTCGAGGAGCGGGTCCCGGGAGGTGAGCTGGATGACCTCCACGCCGCTGCCGCACTCGTCCACTCGATCCGCCGCCGCTCACCTGGTCATCGACCGCCAGCCGTTCCCCGGAGGGCAGGACGCCGTGGTCCGTGTCCTCGTCCCCCGTGGTCCCCGTCTCCCCGACCACGACCTCATCGCCGAGCGTGAGGCAACCGTGCTCCTCCCCGATCACGGCTCCGTCGCAGGCTGCTGCCGGAGCGTCTCTCGAGGCTCGACCGGCAACCGCCGCCGACCGGCCCGGCCGGTCACGACGCGCGCTCGGCGCGCCGGGGCGAGGTCCTCGCGCGTCCCGGCACCGCAGGCCGCAGGAATCCGGTGGTCCGGGGAGTGAGCCGCCCGGTTCGGGGTAGGTCACCGTCAGAGACCCACCGACGGAGGTAGCCATGTCCCAGGACCAGACCGAGCAGCAGGACCCGCAGCAGCAGTTCGCCCAGCCGGACGCCGAGGGCGAGCAGATCCCGCACCCCGGCCGCACGCCGGAGATGGGTGACGAGCCCGACCACGGCGAGGACTCCTACCGGGGCAGCGACCGCCTGGCCGGCAAGAAGGCGATCATCACCGGCGGCGACTCCGGGATCGGGCGCGCGGTGGCGATCGCGTTCGCGCGCGAGGGCGCCGACGTCCTCATCGCGTACCTGCCGGAGGAGGAGGAGGACGCGCGGACGACGATCGGCCACGTCGAGCGGGCCGGGCGCAAGGGCGTCGCGGTGCCCGTGGACCTGCGGGAGGAGGACGCCTGCCAGCTGGTCGTCGACCGCGCCGTGGAGGAGTTCGGGCGGATCGACGTGCTGGTGAACAACGCCGCCTACCAGATGGCGCAGCCGGGCGGCATCGAGGACATCACCACCGAGCAGTTCGACCGGGTCCTCAAGACCAACCTGTACGCCATGTTCTGGCTGTGCAAGAAGGCCGTCCCGCACATGCAGCCGGGGGCCACCATCATCAACACCTCCTCGATCCAGGCCTACCAGCCCTCTCCCCCGCTGCTGGACTACGCCACCACCAAGGCGGGCATCGTGAACTTCACCAAGGGGCTGGGCCAGATGCTGGCGGAGAAGGGCATCCGGGTGAACTCGGTGGCCCCGGGCCCGATCTGGACGCCGTTGATCCCGGCGACCATGCCGGAGGAGAAGGTCGCGACCTTCGGCGAGGACGTCCCGCTGGGCCGGGCGGGGCAGCCGGCGGAACTGGCTCCGGCGTTCGTATTCTTCGCCTCGCAGGAGTCCAGCTACATCACCGCCGAGGTCCTGGGCGTCACCGGCGGGTCGCCCCTGGCCTGAACCGCGCCGGGCGGGGTCCGGGGCCGCTAGTTTGACCTGGTGGACCCCGGTACCCCGCCCGTGAACCCGCTGACCGCCGCCCGCCCGGACCTGGACCTGGGGGACCTGGACCGCAAGCTCGGGGTGGAGGTCCTGGAGGCGTCGGCCGAGCGGCTGGTGGCGCGCATGCCGGTGGCGACGAACACGCAGTCCTACGGCCTGCTGCACGGGGGTGCCTCGGCGGCGCTGGCCGAGGCCACCGGGTCGTGGGCCGCGGTCCTGCACGCCGGTCCCGGGCGCGGCGCGGTGGGTGTGGAACTGAGCATCACCCACCACCGCAGCGCCCGGGAGGGTTCCCTCACGGCCGTCGCCACCCCGCTGTACCGGGGGCGGACGATGGCCACCTACGCGGTGGCCATCGCCGACGAGCAGGGACGGGCGGTGTGCTCGGCCCGGATGACGTGCTACCTGACGGGCCCGGCCGCACCCTGAGGTTCAGTGCTGCTTGGCGACGAGGGTCAGCACGTCGTAGGTGGCGACGAGGACGTCGTCCTGGTTGTACAGGCGCGCGTCCCAGCGGACCTCGCCGTGGTCGGCGTCGACGCGGGGGGCGATGGACTTGGCGGTGAGTTCGACCCGCACGGCGTCGCCGGGGTACACGGGGGTGAGGAAGCGCAGGTTCTCCAGGCCGTAGTTCGCCAGGACCGGTCCGGGCTGCGGTTCGACGAACAGGCCGGCCGCCAGCGACACGAGGAAGTACCCGTGGGCGACGCGGCCCTCGAAGAAGGGGTTCGCCGCGGCCGCCGCCTCGTCGGTGTGGGCGTAGAACCGGTCGCCGGAGAACTCCGCGAAGTGGTCGACGTCGGCCAGGGTGATCTCGCGGGGCCCGGCCTCGACGGTGTCACCCACGCGCAGCTCGGCCAGCGACAGCCGGAACGGGTGCTCGGCGGGGGTGGTGCGGGGGGCGCCGGGGACCCAGGTCCCGGTGACGGCCGACAGCGCGCGGGGGGAACCCTGCAGCGCGGTGCGCTGCATGTGGTGCAGGACGCCCCGGATGCCGCCGAGCTCCTCCCCGTCGCCGGCGCGGCCGGGGCCGCCGTGGGTGAGGTGCGGCAGCGGGGAGCCGTGCCCGGTGGACTCCGGCGCGGAGTCGCGGTCCAGCACGAGGACGCGCCCGTGCCAGGGCGCGACGCCGAGGACGACGTCGCGCACGACGTCGGGGTCGTTCGAGACGACGGACCCGACGAGGCTGCCGCGGCCGCGGGCGGCCAGCTCGACCGCCTCGGCGGTGCTGCGGTACGGCACGACGGTGCTGACCGGCCCGAACGCCTCCACCTCGTGCACCTCGCTGCGGCCGGTGTCCTGGGCCAGCAGCAGCAGCGGGGCCAGGAAGGCGCCCCGCTCGGCGTCGGCGCCGAGGGTGTCGACGCGGTCGGGGTCGCCGACGACCAGGCGCGCGGCGCGCCGGAGCTCGGCGACGCGGGCGCGGACCTCCTCGCGCTGGGCGAGGCTGACGAGAGCGCCCATGGTGACGCCCTCGGCCTGCGGGTGCCCGACGCGCACCTTCTCCTCCACGCGGGCCTGCACGGCGGCCACGACGTCACCCACGAGCCGGTCGGGGACGAGGGCGCGGCGGATCGCGGTGCACTTCTGCCCGGCCTTGCTCGTCACCTCGGTGACGAGCTGGCGGACGAACAGGTCGAACTCGGGGGTCCCGGGGACCGCGTCGGGTCCCAGGAGGGAGAAGTTCAGGGAGTCGGCCTCGGAGGTGAAGCGCACTCCCCCGCCCAGGACGGCTCGGTGCGTGCGCAGGGAGTTCGCCGTGTCGGCCGAGCCGGTGAACGCGACGAGGTCCTGGTCGCCGAGGACGTCGAGGACGCCGCGGGCGCTGCCGGAGAGCAGCTGCAGGCTGCCCTCGGGCAGCAGGCCGCTGGCCAGGGCCGCCCGGACGACGCTCTCGGCGAGGTAGGCGGTCTGGCTGGCGGGTTTGGCGATGGTGGGGACGCCGGCGAGGAAGGCGGGCGCGAACTTCTCCAGCAGCCCCCAGACGGGGAAGTTGAAGGCGTTGATCTGCAGCGCCACCCCGCGCCGGGGGGTGTAGACGTGCTGGCCGACGAACTGGCCGCCGCGGCCGAGGGCCTCGGTGGGCCCGTCGAGGACGACGTTGCCGGCGGGCAGTTCCCGGCGGCCCTTGGAACCGTACGTGAACAGCACCCCGATGCCGCCGTCGACGTCGACGCGGGAGTCGCGCCGGGTGGCGCCGGTGCGGGCGGAGGTCTCGTGGAACCCGTCCTTGAGGCCGTCCAGGTGCTGGGCGAGCTGCTTGAGGATCAGGGCGCGTTCGGGGAACGTCAGCGCGCGCAGGGCGGGGCCGCCGACGGTGCGGGCGTGCTCGGCGGCAGCGGCCACGTCGGGGGTGGTGGTGCCGATGCGCGCGACGGGTTCGGAGGTCGCGGCGTCCAGCAGCGCGGTGGTCGCTCCCGAGGGGGAGATCCAGCGCCCGGCGATGAAGCTCTCGACGGTGGCGACGTCGCGGATCGCGGTGGCAGTCATCGGTGATCCTCCTCGAGGTTTCCCTCACTGACCGAACGTTCGGTTGTGTGACCGTATCCGGACGGCCCGCCCCGGTCAACCGCCCCAGGCGGGGTTCACCAGGTGTAGAAACCCCGGCCGCTCTTGCGCCCCAGCTCCCCGCGCGACACCTTCTCCCGCAGCAGCTCCGGGGGGGCGAACCGCGGTCCCAGGGTCCGCTCGAGGTGCTCGGCGATCCCGAGCCGGACGTCGAGGCCGACGAGGTCGGTCAACCGCAGCGGCCCCACCGGGTGCTTGTAGCCCAGCGTCATCGCCGCGTCGATGTCCTCGGGCGAGGCCACCTCCTCCTCGACCATGCGCACCGCCTCCAGGCCCAGCGCGACCCCGAGGCGGCTGCTGGCGAAACCCGGGGAGTCGCGCACCACCACCGCGGTCTTGCCCATCCGCCGCACCCATCCCCGCGCCCGGTCGACGAGCCCGGCCGGGGTCGCGGCCCCGACGACGACCTCCACGAGGGCCGAGGCGGGGACCGGGTTGAAGAAGTGCAGCCCCAGGAACGGCCGGTCGCCCGACAGGACGGTGGACAGTTCGCCGATGCCGAGGGACGACGTGTTCGAGGCCAGCACCGCGCCCGGCTCCAGCGCGGCGTCCAGACCGGCCAGGACCTCGGCCTTGAGCGCGGGGTCCTCCGGGACGGCCTCGACGACCAGACCGGCCGGGCGCAGGAACCCCGGCCCGACCCCGACCTCCAGCCGGGCCAGGACCGCGTCGACGTCGAGGTCGGCGCCCCGTTCGGCGCTGGCCCGCACCGCCTTCCCGACCGCGTCCCGGGCCTGGTCGGCGCGCTCGGCGGAGGACTCGGCGACCAGCACCCGCGCCCCGGCGAGCAGCAGGGCGTGGGCGATGCCGGACCCCATGCGCCCACCGCCCAGCACCCCGGCGACGTCCGGCAGGTCCTCCGCGCCGGCGTCCCGGCCGGTCGTGGTGCTCACGCGTCCTCCCGCCTCGTGCGCCGTTCCAGGAAGGCCGTCATGCGCTCGTGCTTCTCCTCGGTCTCGAACAGGACCGCCTGGGCGACGTCGTCGAAGGCCGGGTGGGCGCCCGGCGGCATCCGCAGCGCCAGCTTCGTCAGCCGCAGCGCCAGGAGGCCGTTGCGCAGCACCCGGTCCAGCAGGCGGTGCGCGGCGGGCAGCAGGTCGGGGACCTCGACGACCTCGGTGACCAGGTGCGCGGCCAGGCACTCCCCCGCGTCCAGGACGCGGCCGGCCAGCAGGACCTCCTTGGCCAGGGGTTCGCCCACCAGGTCCCGCAGGCGCCAGCTCGCCCCGGCGGCGGCCAGGATCCCCAGCCCGGCCTCGGGGTTGCCGAACCGGGTGCGGGGGGTGGCGATGCGGAAGTCGCAGGCGTAGGCCAGTTCGGCCCCGCCGCCCAGGGCGTGCCCGTCGACCGCGGCGACGGTGGGCAGCGGCAGCCGGGCGATGCGGTCGAAGACGCCGGAGTTGATGCCGCGCAGCGCGTCGTCGCGACGACGGTCGCGCAGTTGCCGGATGTCGGCGCCGGAGGCGAACACCCCGTCACCGCCGGCCAGCAGCAACGGGCGGGGTTCGCGTTCCAGGCCGGCGCACAGCGCGTGGAGGGCGTCGACGAGCCCGGTGTCGACGGCGTTGCGGGTGGCCGGCCCGTGCACGGTCGCGACGACGCGGTCGTCGAGCTCCTCGACGACCAGCGCGGTCGGGGTCCGGCCGTCCGTGGAGGACGCCGGCGGGGCGCCGCTCACCGGTCGAAGTCCACGACGACGCGCTCGGACAGCGGGTGCGCCTGGCAGGTCAGCACGTACCCGGCGGCCTTCTCGGCCGGTTCCAGGGCGTACTCGTGCTCCATCCGCACCTCCCCCTCCACGACCAGGGCGCGGCAGGTGCCGCACACCCCGCCCTTGCAGGCGTAGGGCGCGTCGGCGCGCTCGCGCAGCACCGCGTCCAGGACCGGTTCGTCGTCGGCGGGCACCTCGATGGTCGTGCTGCGCCCGTCCAGGACGGCGACGACGGTGCTCAGCCGGCCCCGGTCCTCCCCCTCCCGGCGCGGGCGGCGCGGGGTGGGCCCGGCACCGGCGACGTGGAACAGCTCGTGGTGGACGGCCTCGTCGGGGACCCCGGCCTCGCGCAGCGCGCCGCGGCAGCCCTCGACCATCTCGGCCGGCCCGCACAGGAACCACTCCTGCACGTCCCCGGGGTCCAGGACCTCGGTGAGCAGGAGCCGGAGCTTGGCCGCGTCGATGCGGCCGGACAGCAGCGGCGCGTCCCGGGCCTCGCGGGAGAGGACGTGGATGAGCTGCAACCGGTCCGGCCAGCGGTCCTTCAGATCGGCCAGTTCCTCCAGGAACATCACCGAGGCCGAGGTGCGGTTCCCGTAGACGAGGGTGAAGCGGCTGTCCGGTTCGGTCCGCAACCCGGTCTCCAGCAGGGAGATGACCGGGGTAATGCCGCTGCCGGCGGCGATCGCGGTGCAGTGCCGGACCCGGCCGGGGGTGAACTCGACGCCGAACCGGCCGGCGGGGGGCATGACGTCCAGGACGTCGCCCTCGGCGAGCTCGGAGGTGGCCCACTCGCTGAACGTGCCGCCGTCGACGCGCTTGACGGCGACCCGCAACCGGCCTTCCCCGGCCGGGGCGCAGATGGAGTAGCTGCGGCGGGCCTCCTCGCCGTCGATCGTGCGGCGCAGGGTGAGGTGCTGGCCGGGGGTGAACGCGAACTCGGCGCGCAGGTCCTCGGGGACGTCGAAGGAGATCGCCACCGCCTCCTCGGTCAGCCGTTCCAGGCCGCTGACCCGCAACGGGTGGAACCCGGTCCGGCCCCGGCGGGCGGGCGGGCGGGCGACGGCCGCGCCGGGGGCGCCGGTCTCGTCGTGCGTGGTCGTCATCGACTGCTCCGTCGTGTCGGGGGTCCGGCGGGACCTCAGTGGTCCTTGAAGTGGTCGAAGGGTTCGCGGCAGTCCCCGCACACCCACAGCGACTTGCACGCCGTGGAGCCGAACCGGCTGAGCTCGCGGGTGCGCGGCGAGCCGCAGCGCGGGCAGCGCAGGGACAGCGTCAGCGGGACCGGGCCACCCGGGACCCGCTGCGGGGGCGCGATGCCGTACTCGCGCAGCTTGCGCCGGCCGTCCTCGCTCATCCAGTCCGTCGTCCAGGCCGGGGTCAGCGTGGTGCGGACGACGACGTCGGGGAAACCCGCCTCGTGCAGGCGCTGCACGACGTCGTCGCGGATGGTCTGCACCGCGGGGCACCCGGAGTAGGTCGGGGTGATGGTGACGTGCACCGCGCCGTCGCGGGCGGTGACGTCGCGCAGGATCCCCAGGTCGTCGATGCTCAGCACCGGCACCTCGGGGTCGGGGACCTGCGCGGCGACCGAGCGGGCGCGCTCGACGCCCGCGGCGTCCAGGGCGGCCCCGGTGGCGGTCACCAGGTCGCTCCCGGGTGGGACCTCCACAGGTGCTGCATCTCGGCCAGCAGGAACCCGAACGTCTCGGTGTGCAGACCGCGCCGGCCGCCGGTGGCGACCCGGGGGTTCGCGGGCCGCTCCAGCGTGGCCTCGGCCAGCACGGCGTCGAGCTCGGCGTCCCACCCGGCCCGCAGCGACCCGGGGTCCACGGCGACCCCGGCCGCGACGAGCGCGCGGACGGTGTCGTCGGCCTCGAACAGCTCCGCGGTGAAGGGCCACAGCCGGTGCAGGGCGGCCCGCACTCGGCGGTGGCTCTCGGCGGTCCCGTCGCCCAGGCGCAGCGTCCACTGGACGGCGTGGTCGCGGTGGTAGGCGACCTCCTTGACGCCCTTGGCCGCGACCCCGGCGATCACCTCCTCGGAACTGGCGGTCAGCCCCTCGTACAGCCGGTGCTGGAACAGGAAGAAGAACAGCTGCCGCACGATCGTCCCGGCGAAGTCGCCGTCGGGCTGCTCGACGAGCTGGCAGTTCAGGAACTCCCGCTCGCCGCGGCCGAACGCGAGGGCGTCCTCGTCGCGGCCGGCGCCCTCCAGCTCCCCGGCCCGGGTGAGCAGGGGCCGGGCCTGACCCAGCAGGTCCAGGGCGATGTTCGACAGCGCCACGTCCTCCTCCAGCTGCGGGGCGCGGGTGAGCTGGGCGCCCAGGCGCTGACCGAGCACGAGGGCGTCGTCGGCCAGCCGCAGCAGGTAGCGGACGGTGTCCGCGCGCAGGTCCTCCCCCGCCGTCGTGGCGGTGCTCACAGGTGCTCCACCCCCGCCGGGACGTCGTAGAAGGTCGGGTGGCGGTACGCCTTGTCGGCCGCCGGGTCGAAGAACGCGTCGCGCTCGTCGGGGCTGGAGGCGGAGATCGCCGCAGCCGGCACCACCCACAGCGAAACCCCCTCCTGGCGGCGGGTGTAGAGGTCGCGGGCGTTGCGCAGCGCCATCGTGGCGTCGGGGGCGTGCAGGCTGCCGACGTGGCTGTGGGACAGCCCGCGGCGCCCGCGCACGAACACCTCCCACAGCGGCCAGTCCCGCCGCGAGGCCGCGGTCGGTCCCGGCGACCCGGCCGGGACCCCTTGCAGGGGAACGGCTCCGTGACCGCCCTCGGCCTGCGCCGAGCCCGCGACGGGGTCGGCGTCGGGGTCCCGGGGGCCGCTCACGCCGCCACCTCCGACCGCGCGGCGCGGGCGGCGACCTTGTCGGCGTACGCCGTGGCGGCCTCGCGCACCCAGGCACCCTCCTCGTGGGCGCGGACGCGGTGCTCGACGCGCTGGGCGTTGCACGGGCCGTTGCCGCGGACCACCTCGTGGAACTCGTCCCAGTCGATCGGCCCGAACCCGTGGTGGCCGCTGTCGGCGTCGAAGCGCAGGTCCGGGTCGGGCAGGGTCAGGCCCAGCGCCTCGGCCTGCGGCACGGCCATGTCGATGAACCGCTGGCGCAGCTCGTCGTTGGAGAACCGCTTGATGCGCCAGGCCATCGAGCGCTCGCTGTTGGGCGAGGCGTCGTCGGGCGGGCCGAACATCATGATCGAGGGCCACCACCAGCGGTCCACCGCGTCCTGGGCCATCGTGTGCTGCTCGGGCGTCCCGTGCGAGAGGTGGTGCAGGATCTCGAAACCCTGCCGCTGGTGGAAGGACTCCTCCTTGCAGATGCGCGTCATCGCCCGGGCGTAGGGCCCGTAGGAGCAGCGGGTGATGGGCACCTGGTTCACGATCGCGGCCCCGTCGACGAGCCAGCCGATGGCGCCCATGTCGGCCCAGGTCAGCGTCGGGTAGTTGAAGATCGAGGAGTACTTCTGCTTCCCCGTGTGCAGCAGGTCCAGCAGTTCGGCCCGGTCCACCCCGAGGGTCTCGGCGGCGGAGTACAGGTACAGCCCGTGCCCGGCCTCGTCCTGGACCTTGGCCAGCAGGATCTGCTTGCGGCGCAGGCTGGGGGCTCGGGTGATCCAGTTGCCCTCGGGCTGCATGCCGATGATCTCCGAGTGCGCGTGCTGGGCGATCTGCCGGATCAGCGTCCGGCGGTAGGCGTCCGGCATCCAGTCGCGCGGCTCGATGCGCTCGTCCGCGGCGATCGTGGCCTCGAACCGCGCCTCGAGCTCGGTCCGGGACTCAGCTCGGGACTCAGCTCGGGACTCGTCCTGGGTGGGCACGGGATCCTCCTCGAAACCGACCGAACATTCGGTCACACTGTGGCCCGGTCCAGCCGCCCCGTCAAGCCGTCCCCGCCCCGGCGGGCCGGGGTCAGCGGGCGCGCAGGCCGTCCAGGACGAGGGTGAGGACGCCGTCGGTCAGCCGGCCGGCGTCGGGGCGCAGGCCGCTGCGCGAGCGCGCGTCGCGCGGGCCCTCGGGGCGGTACCACTCGACGACGGAGTTGATCATCCCGAAGACGAGGCGGGTGGCCAGCGCCGGGTCGACGTCGGCGCGCAGCGCCCCCTCGGCCGCCGCGGCGCGCACCAGGGCGACGACCTCGGCGTCGAAGTCGCGGCGCCGGGCCAGCGCCCACTGCTCGGTCCCGGTGTTGCCGCGCACCCGCAGCAGCAGCGTCACGTACGGCAGCTCGGCCACCAGGACCTCGACCTCGCGGCGCAGGACGTGCTCCAGCCGGCCGAGGCTGGGCCCGGAGGTGGCCCCCGGCTCGGCGAGCACCGCGAACAGCGGGTCCAGGGCGCGCTCCAGGGCCAGCCGCAGCAGGTGCTCCTTGCCCTCGACGTGGTGGTAGATCGAGGACTTCGAGACCCCGGCGGCGCGAGCGAGGTCCTCCATGCTGGTCCCGTCGTACCCGCGCTCGGTGAACACCCGGACGGCCACGTCGAGCAGCGAGGCGACGTCGTAGCGCTGGACGCGGCGGGCTCCGGGAGCGGTGGTCACGGGGCGATCCTGGCACGCCGCGGCCGCCGGGGACGCGCCCGCGTGCGCGCGGCATTGACGACGGGCCCGCTCCCCGCTGTACTGAACGTTCGGTCGGTGCACCACGAGGACGAGGAGGCCACCGTGACGCAGCACGACACCCCGACCGGCCCCGCCGCCGGCCACGCCCAGGACCTGGACGCGGACCTGGGCACGGACCTGGGCACGGACCTCGACCCGGAGGCCGCCCCCGCGCGGGCCCGCGACCTCGCCGAGCGCAGCGTCGCGGCCCTGCGCACCGACGACGCCGTCGCCCGCGACCTCGGCATCGAACTGCTGGAGGTGGGCCCGGGCGCGGCCCGGGTGCGCATGAGCGTGCGCCCCACCATGACCAACGGGTTGCGGACCACCCACGGCGGCTACGTGTTCGTCCTGGCCGACACCGCGTTCGCCTACGCCTGCAACTCCCGCGGCCGGACCACGGTCGCCGCCGGGTGCGACATCGCCTTCCTGGAACCCACCGGCGCCGGCGACGTCCTGGAGGCCGTCGCCACCGAACGCGCGCTGCGCGGGCGCAGCGGGATCTACGACGTCAGCGTGCTGCGCGGCGACCGCGTCGTGGCCGAGTTCCGCGGCCGATCCCGCGCGCTCGGGCCGCCGCCGCCCTGATCCCGCCCGGCCCGACCCCGCCCCAGGAACGAGACGAGATGCCCACCGCCTACCTCATCGACGGCACCCGCACCCCCATCGGCCGCTACGGCGGCGCGCTGGCCGGCGTGCGCCCGGACGACCTGGCCGCCCACGTCCTGCGCGCGCTCGCCGCCCGCAACCCGGGCGTCGACCTCGAAGCGGTCGACGACGTGGTGCTCGGCTGCGCCAACCAGGCCGGGGAGGACAACCGCGACGTGGCCCGGATGGCCGTGCTGCTCGCGGGCTACCCGCAGACCGTCCCGGGCACCACGGTCAACCGGCTCTGCGGGTCCGGCGCCGACGCCGTCGCGATCGCCGCGCGCTCGATCGTGGCCGGCGAGGCCGACCTCGTGGTCGCCGGTGGCACCGAGAGCATGAGCCGGGCCCCGTTCGTGGTCGGCAAGGCCGACACCGCGTTCTCCCGCGCCCCGCAGATGCACGACACCACGATCGGCTGGCGCTTCGTCAACCCCGCGCTGGAAGCGGTCCACGGCACCGACTCCATGGGCCAGACCGCGGAGAACGTCGCCGAGCTCGACGGCGTCGGCCGCGCCGACCAGGACGCCTTCGCGCTGCGGTCCCAGCAGCGCGTCGCCGCCTCCCGGGCCGTGCTGGCCGAGGAGATCACGCCCGTCACCGTCCCCGGTCGCCGGGGCGACACGGTCGTCACCGAGGACGAGCACCCCCGCGAGACCTCCCGGGAGGCGCTGGCCCGCCTGGAGCCGGCGTTCCGCCCCGGCGGGACGGTGACCGCGGGGAACTCCTCCGGCGTCAACGACGGCGCCGCCGCCCTGCTGCTGGCCTCGGAGGAGGCGGTGCACCGCTACGGCCTGACGCCGCTGGCCCGCATCGGCGGCGCGGCCACCGCCGGGGTCGAACCGCGCCTCATGGGACTGGGCCCGGTGCCGGCGACGGAGAAGCTGCTGGCGCGCACCGGGCTGTCCCTCGGGGAGATCGACCTGCTGGAGCTCAACGAGGCCTTCGCCGCGCAGTCCCTGGCGGTGCTGCGCCGCCTCGGGCTGCCCGACGACGCCGAGCACGTGAACCCGCACGGCGGGGCCATCGCCCTCGGGCACCCCCTCGGCGTCAGCGGCGCCCGCCTGGTCCTGACCACCGCGCTGGAACTGCGCCGCCGCGGTGGCCGCCACGGCGTCGCCACGATGTGCGTCGGCGTCGGCCAGGGGATCTCCGTCCTCGTCCACGCCGCCTGAGACCCACCCCCGCCACCCGTCACCGCCGACCAGGAGCACACCGTGGAAGACCTCAGCCCCCGCCCCGGCGACCTCGAACCCGTCGAGACCGCCTCGCGCGACGAACTGCAGGCCCTGCAGCTGCAGCGGATGCGGTGGTCCCTGCAGCACGCCTACGACAACGTCGCCCACTACCGCAGGGCGTTCGACGACCACGGCGTCCACCCCGGGGACCTGCGGGAACTGTCGGACCTGTCGATGTTCCCCTTCACCGTCAAGCAGGACCTGCGCGACAACTACCCCTTCGGCATGTTCGCCGTCCCCCAGGACCGGGTCGCGCGCGTGCACGCCTCGTCCGGCACCACCGGGCAGCCCACCGTCGTCGGCTACACCGCGAAGGACGTCGAGAACTGGTCCCGGGTCGTGGCCCGTTCCATCCGCGCCGCCGGGGGCCGGCGCGGGCACAAGGTCCACGTCGCCTACGGGTACGGGCTGTTCACCGGTGGCCTGGGCGCGCACTACGGCGCGGAGGCCCTGGGTTGCACCGTGATCCCCGTCTCCGGTGGGCAGACCGAGCGCCAGGTCCGGCTCATCCAGGACTTCCGGCCCGAGGTGATCATGGTGACGCCCACCTACATGCTCGCCATCCTCGACGAGATGCGGCGGCAGGGGGTCGACCCCCGTTCGACGTCGCTGAAGGTCGGGATCTTCGGCGCCGAACCCTGGACCGACGAGATGCGCCGCGAGGTCGAGGAGAGCCTGGACATGCACGCCGTGGACATCTACGGGCTGTCCGAGGTCATGGGCCCGGGCGTGGCCAGCGAGTGCGTGGAGACCAAGGACGGCCTGCACGTGTGGGAGGACCACTTCTACCCCGAGGTCGTCGACCCCCTCAGCGGCGCCGTGCTGCCCGACGGGGAGTACGGGGAACTGGTGTTCACCACCCTCACCAAGGAGGCGCTGCCCGTGGTGCGCTACCGCACCCGCGACCTCACCCGCCTGCTGCCCGGGACCGCCCGCGGGATGCGCCGCATCGAGAAGATCACCGGCCGCACCGACGACATGATGATCCTGCGCGGGGTGAACGTGTTCCCCACCCAGATCGAGGAACTCATCCTGCGGACCCCCGAACTGTCCCCGCACTTCCAGTGCGTCCTGGTCCGGCCCGGGCGGATGGACGAGATGATCGTGCGCGTCGAGCGCCGCGAGGAGTGCCCGGACGCTACCGCGCAGGACGCCGGCCGGCTGCTGGGCAAGCTCGTCAAGGACAACATCGGGATCACCGTGCAGGTCGAGGTCGTCGACCCCGACGGCATCGAGCGCTCGGTCGGCAAGATGCGCCGCATCGTCGACCTGCGCCGCCCGAGGGTGGACGCGTGAGCGACGCGCCCGGCGCCGTCCGCCTCGACGTGGACGGGGCGCTCGCGCACCTGGTCGTCTCCCGCCCGCACAAGCGCAACGCGCTGGACCCGGCCGCGGCCGCGGACCTGTCCTCGGCCCTGGGCGGGCTGGAGGAGGCCGTCGCGGCCGGGCGGGTGCGGGCCGCGGTGGTCACCGGGCAGGGGTCGGCGTTCTGCGCCGGCCGCGACATCACCGGCGTCGACCCGGCCGCCGAGGACCCCGGCCGGGTCCTGGCCGACGTGTTCAACCCCCTCGTGCAGCGGCTGGCCGACCTGCCGGTGCCGACCGTGGCCGCCGTCGAGGGCCCGGCCCTGGGAGTGGGACTGGGTCTGGCGCTGGCCTGCGACCTCGTGGTCGCCGCCGAGGACGCGAGGTTCGGCTCGCCGTTCGCGCGCCTGGGCGCCGTCCTGGACTCCGGCGCCCACCTGCTGCTCGCCGAGCGCATCGGCCGCCCCCGCACCCTGGAACTCGTCTACACCGGTCGGCTGCTGACCGGCGTGGAGGCGCACGCGTGGGGCCTGGTCACCGCCACCGCGGCCCCCGGGCGGGCGCTGGCCGAGGCCGACGCGCTCGCCCGCACCCTCGCCGACGGCCCGACGCTGGCGTTCGCGGCCAGCAAGCGGCTGCTGGGGCGGCTGCGCGACGAGGGCCTGGACCTGGCCGCGGTGCTGGCCGCGGAGGCCGACGCCCAGCGCGCCGCGGGGTCCAGCGCCGACTACGCGGAGGGTTTCGCGGCGTTCCAGGCCAAGCGCGCACCCCGCTTCACCGGAGCCTGAACCGATCTCAGTGGCTGGTGGTGCCGCGCCGCGACTCCAGCACGGGGTCGACGAGACGCTCCACGACGGCCCCGGTGGCCACCGCGGCGACCGCGGCGTGCAGGACCTCCACGACGCCCTCGCCGCTGCGCCAGGTGCGCGGCGGGGCACCGGCACCGGTGGCGTTCTCCAGCGTCTGGTCCACGAGGATCCGCGTCAGCGTCTGCGCCACGTCGGCGCGGACCCGCAGCAGCCCGCTCGCCCGCCACACCCCGCGCAGCGCGCCCAGCGCCGCACTCGTGGCCACCACCATCGCCGCGGTCGCCGCGGCCGGTTCGTCGTCCTCGGACGGGGAACGCCCGGCCAGGAGCAGCAACGTGCGGCCCGGGACGTGGGAGGCGCGACGGCCGGTGACGGCGCGTTCGAGGCGCTGGCTGGCGGTCATGGCCGCCGCGCCGGCCAGCCCGCCCAGCAGGCCGCGGGCCGCGGCCGCGGCGAGCACCGCCCGCCGTCCACGCCGGGCCGCGTCCGAACTCGTGATCACCAGGGGCACGGGGTCACCCTGCCCCGGGCCGGCGGACGCCGCCAGCCGACCCGGGGCCCGGTCCCGCGCCGCGCCGCTCTCAGGGCGCGTCGTCCACGTGCAGGTCGTTCCCGCGCGTCTCGCCGGCCACGGTGACGGCGATCCCCGAGACCACGGCCAGCGCCATGACGTACCCGCCCACGGCGACCGACGTGCCGGTGGAACGGATCAGCAGCTCGGCGATCGTGGGCGCGAAGGCGCCGCCGAGGATCGCGCCCAGGGCGTACCCGATGGACACCCCCGAGTACCGCACCGCGGTCGGGAACATCTCCGCGTACATCGCCGACATGGGGCCGTAGGACAGCCCCAGGCCGATGGTCAGCACGAAGATCGAGGCCCCGAACAGCCAGACGTTCGCGGTCTCGATGAGCAGGAACATGGGGATGAGCCACACGAAGATCAGCGCGTAGCCGATCTGGAAGGTGCGCACGCGGCCGATGCGGTCCGACAGGGCCCCGCCGTACAGCGTGAACGTCAGCCACCCCAGCGAGGCGAACACCGTCGCCAGCAGCACCGGCGGGCGTTCCATGCCCAGCGTGCCGGTGGCGTAGGTGATGAAGAAGACGATGACGAGGTACCCCGCGGCGTTGTTCGCCACGAAGATCAGCGCGGACAGCAGGACGTTGCGGGTGTGGCGCCGGAACAGGTCGCGCAACGGGGCGGCCGAGGCGCGCTTGCGCTGCAGCATGTCCTGGAACACCGGGCTCTCCTCCACCGACCGGCGGATGACGTAGCCGACGGCGATCAGGGCCACGGACAGCAGGAACGGCACCCGCCAGCCCCAGGAGTCGAACTGCTCCGGGGTCGTGACGGTCGTCAGCACCCACAGCACGCCGGTCGCCAGGATCAGGCCGAGGGGGACCCCGACCTGGGGGTAGGCGCCGAACAGCCCCCGACGGTGCACCGGGGCGTGCTCGACGGACATGAGGGCGGCCCCGCCCCACTCACCCCCGGCGGAGAAACCCTGGAGGACCCGCAGCAGCACCAGCAGCAGCGGGGCGGCGACGCCGATCTGGCCGTAGGTGGGCAGCACGCCGATGAGGAAGGTCGCCGACCCCATCATCAGCAGGGTCAGCACCAGCATCCGCTTGCGCCCCAGCCGGTCGCCGAAGCGCCCGGCCAGGACGGCGCCGAGGGGGCGGAACAGGAAGCTGATGCCGATGGTGGCCAGCGAGACGACGGTGGCCGCCCCGGGCGAGGACTCGCTGAGCGGGGCCAGGAACAGGGGCGCCAGGACGAGGCCGGCGGCCTGGGCGTAGATGAAGAAGTCGTACCACTCGATGGTCGTGCCGGCGAGGGTGCCGGCGAGGACTCTGCGTTCGTCACGGGTGAGGCGCGCGGACGCGCCCGGGGTCGTGGTCGTCGCCATGGGAACTCCATCGTTCGATCGGCAGGGGCACGCGGTGGGCCGTGTGACGTCGGGTCGGGGCACCCGGGGGTCCGGGTTCTGCGGCCGGTCGGGACCGCCGGCTCGTGAGCCTCCTCGCCCTCGGAACTTCTTGACCGAACGTTCGGTCTACCCAGCGGGAGCGGCCCTGTCAAGGCCCCGCGGTGGAGCCGCCGCACCAGCGGGTCAGGCGGGCCAGCAGGGCGCGGTGCCCGGGCGCCTCGTGGGAGCGGGTGTCGTGCCCCAGCAGGTCGACGGCGACCCTGGCCGCCCCGTGCCGGCGCACCCACACGACCGGGTGGCGCTCGCCGTCGTGCTCGACGTCGGCCAGCACCTGCACCGGGCTCACCCGCTGCAGGCGCAGGTACCGCTCGTCGTGGACGGTGAAGTCCGGCAGCCCCCGCACCAGGGCGGCACCGGGCCCCTCGGCGAGCAGCCGCACGCGCACCTCGCCGGCGGGTGGGTGCCACGAGGCGCCCGGGACCCACACCGCGCCCACGGCGGCGGCCCAGTGCGGGTGGTCGCGCAGCGAGGCGACGGCGGCGTGCAGCGCCAGGACCCCGGTGCCGCGCTCCAGCGCGGCCCGCAGGCCGTCCAGGGACGCCTGCGGCGGCACGGCCCCGGCGTCCTCACCGCGCCACGGGTCGCCGGCGTTCACCACCAGGACGTCCACGTCGTCCAGGAGCGTCATCGCCCGGTCGACGTCGTGCTCGACGGTCACGTCGACGCCCGACGCGGTCAGCGTCCGCGCCAGCGCCGCCGACGTGGCGGCGAACGGGTGCCAGGGGTCGCCGTACCGACCGGTCCCCGAAGCGATCAACGCGCGCACGAGCTCCTCCTGGTCCCCCGGCGTCCTGTCCCCGCCCCATGATCGCCCGAGGACGGGGCACGAGCGGGGCAACCCCGGCGGCCCCCGCGTCGTCTGGAGGGGTGTGAGGGGTTCCTTCGAGGAGTTCGTGCGCACCGGCGGCGACCGGCTGCTGGGCTTCGCCGTGCTCCTGACCGGGGACCGTGGCCACGCCGAGGACCTCGTGCAGGACGTCCTGGAGCGGATGTACGTCCGCTGGCGGCGCATCGAGGACCCGCACGCCTACGCGCGCACGGCCCTGGCCCGCGCGGTCACCGACCGGTGGCGCGCCCGCGCGCGCCGGCCGCGGGAGGTGGGCCTCGGGGAGGGTCCCGACGCCGCGGGCGGGGTCGTGGGTGACGGTGCGGAGCAGCGGGCCGAGCGGTCGCGGATCGTGCAGGCGCTGCGCCTGCTGCCCCCGCGGCAGCGGGCGGTCATCGTCCTGCGGTACTTCGAGGACTGGTCGGAGGAGCGGATCGCCGACGAGCTCGACGTGTCCCGCGGGACCGTCAAGAGCCAGGCGTCGAAGGGGCTGGCGTCGCTGCGGCGGCTCGTGCAGGAGTCGAGCGGAGAAGGGGTGGGTGCGCGGTGGACGAACGGCTGAGCGGCTGGGAGGACCGGCTGCGGCACGAGCTGGACGCCTCGGTGCGCGAGGTGCGCGCGGGGGCCGACCTGCTCGCGGACGTCCGCGAGGGCGGGCGCCGGCGGCTGCGGCGGCGGCGCGCGCTGGTGGCGCTGCCCGCGGCGGTCGTCGCGGTGGGCGGGGTGGTGGGCGGGGCGGTGTGGGCTGGCGGTTCCCGGCCGCCGCAGGCGGTGGTGCCCGCGGGGACCGCCACGGGGACGTCGGAGGCGCCGGGGACGACGGAGGCGCCGCCGACCGCGGCACCACCCGCACCCGGTCCGGTGGCGACGGCCGCGCCGGTCCTGACGATGGACCCCACCGCGGCCTGGGACGCCTTCTTCGCCGCGGGGTACGGCTACGAGGACGCCGTGCCGCTGGGCGAGGTGTGGAACGTGGGCACCGACGAGGCCAAGGCGCTCGGCGGGCAGGCGCTGACGGACGGCCTGACCCTGCCGATCCCCTCGTGAGCGACCGGATCGCGGTGGGGTCGCGGCGGGAGGCAACCCCGGCCGGCCGCGCGACGTCTCCCCGGGCATGAGCGAACTCCAGGACAGGACCCCGGCGAACCGGCGCGCAGCGCGGATCGTCACCGCCACCGTCGTGGCCGGCGGCATCGCCCTCGCCGGCGGGACCGCCTACGCGGACGCGAACTCCGCCGACGAGGTGCCGCCCCGCGCGGCGAGCGCGGCCAGCGAGCCCGTCGAACCCGTCGAACCCGCCACCGGGTTCGTCGACGAACCGGTCGATCCCGACCAGGCCTCCCGCGAGGTGTTCTTCGCCGCCGGGTACACCTACGACGACGCCGTCGTCCTCGGTGAGCAGTGGGCGCAGGACCCCTGGGAGGCGAAGGTCACCGGCGGGGAGGAACTGGCCGCCGGGAAGACCCTGCCGATCGCCCCCGGCAGTTCCGCCCCCGCCCCCGCCGTGCCCGTCTCCGAGGTACCGGCGGAGGAGTCCGCGGCGGTCGACGCGTTCTTCGCCGCGGGGTACACCTACGACGACGCGGTGGCCCTGGGGGCGGTCTGGCACGTGGACCCCTACGAGGCGAAGGTCACCGGTGGGCGGGAACTGCTCACGGGCGGGACCCTGCCGGTCGCGCCCTGACGTGGTGCGTGCCGGTTTCGAGGTGGAACTGCTCGCCCCGCCCGGGGCGAGCAGGCTCGACCTCGCGCACGAGCTCGCCTCCCGCGCAGGCGGTTCGGTGCGCCGGCGGTTCCACGTCGACACCGAGGTTTCCACGACGCCGGGGGTCCGGGCGTTCTGGCACCTCACCCCCGCCTTCGACGTGCTCGACGCCGCGGGCGGGCCGGTCTGCTCCCTCGTCGACGACACCACGATCGTCGCGGACCTCGACGCGGGGGCACCCCCGCGACCGGGGTGGTACCGGGTGGTGAGCGACGACCCGCGGCTGCTGCGCCTGGTCGAGCGGCACGCCGACCCGGCGGAGGGGATCGGGTCGGTGCTGGCGCCGGTGGCGGCGCTGTTCGGCGCGCCGGTCCGGGACGTCCGCGGGGTCCACCGGCTGGACGACGCGGCCGGGGCGACGATCGCCCTGGCCGCACCGCTGCCGGGGGAACGGGAACGCCCCTGCGAGGTCGTCACCCCGCCGTGGGCGGACGACCACGTGCGCCGGCTGGAGGAACTCCTGCGACCGGCGCGCGACCTGGGTTTCACGGTGCCCGCCGAGGCGGCCGTCCACGTCAACCTCGACGCGGCACCGTTCCGCGACGTCCGGGCCTTCCGGCACGTCGTGACGACGTTCGGGCAGCGGCGCGCCGAGCTCGCCGGGCTGTTCGGGACGAACCCGCGCTGCACCCGGCTGGCCCCGCTGCCCGCCGACCTCGTGGACCTCGTCCGCGCGGACTGGGACGACTGGGCGTCGCTGCGCGAGGCCGCGGCCCGGACCGCGGTGACGAAGTTCAGCGACGTGAACCTCACCCGGGTGCTGGGGGTCCGCCCGGGACCGGACGTGCTGGAGGTGCGGATCCTGCCGGGGGCGATCGACGGGGCCTCGATCGGCGCGCGGTTCGCCCGGCTCGTCGAGCTGCTGCGCCCGGCTCCCGGGGCCTGACCGCGGGCGGGACGCGGGGTTCAGTCCCCGCCGCCACCGCCCCCGCCGTCACCGCCGCCGTCGGAGCCCCCGTCGGAGCCCCCGTCGTGACCGTGGTGGCCGTCACCGGAGCCGCTGCTCGTCGAGGTGTCGGACGAGGAGGAGTCCCCGCCGGTGAGGGCGTGCACCCGGACGGAGACCGCGGTCTCGACGTCCTCGAGCGCCTCGCGCGCCTCCGGGGTGAGGTCCCGGCCGTCGGCCAGGACGTCGGCGGCCTCCTCTAGGTGCAGCCCACCAGGCAGGTGCGGGGCCACCGCGGGCAGGCACCCGGCGCCGGCGAGCAGCACGACGAGGCTGACCGTCGCCGGGTCGACCGCCCGCACCTTCGCCGGCCGGTCGCGACGCCGGGCGGCCTGCAACGCCGCCCGCACCTGCGTCCGCACCGCGGTGACCGACCCCTCCCGGGGGAACCACCGCACCGACGTGAGGACCAGCAGCCGGCGCCGGCGCTCGGTGCGCACCGCGCCGGTCTTCCCCAGGGCCGCCACGGCGTCGTCCCAGACCGGTCGCGCGGCCAGCGCCCGCACCCCGCGCCGGGCGTCCCCGCCGGCGGCGGTGACCGTCTCCAGCGCCGCGGCGAGCCGGGGTCCGGGAGCCGCCCCGGGCCGGGCCCGCAGGGCCCCGGTCGCCGGGTCGGCGTCGAGGTCGCCGCGCAGGACGAGCTCGCTCAGCAGGGCGCCGGCGAGGACGGTGCCGACCGCCCGGGCGGGCAGTCGCCGCCGCCCCCGGGCGTCGAGCAGGAGCAGGGCGGCCCGGTCGGCGATCAGCACGGGGAGAACCTACGGGTCCGCACCACCGCCGCGCGGGCGCTTTCCCCGGACCGCCGTCGTCGGCCCTCCCCCTCGCCGTCACCGCCTTGTATGCTCCGGGCGCACTGACGTTCACCGAGGCTCCACACCGCAGGGACTGACCGCACGGTCCCTCCCGGCCGGTCCAGGCCGCGACCACGACGGGAGCAGGTACCGATGAGCGACACCCCCGACGGCACCGACATGGAACTGCACGACCTGCGCGTCTGCGTGGACCGCATCGAGGGCCGGTCGGTGTGCGGCCTGCAGGTCGGCGACTACATCGACGTCGTGCGCAGCAACGAGATGCGCCTGCCCGAGGGCAAGCACTTCTGCCTGTACGCCTTCGCCGCCGTCCTGCCGCTGCTGGCCGCCAAGCAGCGCGACCTGCCCGCCGGGGACTGGATGAGCCGGGACTCCCACGTGGCCTGCCCCGACCCCGACGAACGGCTCGTCATGCGCATCGACCGCATCGGCACCCGGCGGCTGCGCTCGCAGGACCTCACGTGAGCGCCCCCGCCGCGCGCCGCGTCGAGATCGGGCTGGGCCTGCAGAGCGACAAGCGCGCCGGGGAGTACGCCGACCTGGCCCGCGCCGCCGAGCGCCACGGCCTGGACGTCCTGACCGTGTTCTCCGACCTGATGTTCCAGCCGCCGGTCTTCCCGCTGCTGGAGATGGCCGGGGTCACCGAACGGGTCCGGCTGGGCGCGGCCTGCTGGAACCCGTACTCGATGCACCCCTACGAGATCGCCGGGCAGGTCGCCGCCCTGGACCTGGCCTCGCACGGCCGGGCCTACTGCGGCCTGGCCCGCGGGACGTGGCTGGGGGACGTGGGCGTGGACCAGCCCCGCCCGCTGACCCGGCTGCGGGAGGCCGCGCACTGCGTGCGGGCCCTCATCGCCCAGGACACCGCGGGTTTCGAGGGCCGGGAGTTCCGGCTGGCCCCGGGCACCGCGTTCCGCTTCCCGCTCCAGCGCCCGCGGGTCCCGCTGCTCCTCGGGACCTGGGGACCGAAGGGCCTGGCCCTGGCCGGGGAGATCGCCGACGAGGTCAAGCTCGGCGGCAGCGCCAACCCCGACGTCGTCGCCGTCGCCCGCGAACGCCTCGCCGTCGGGGAGGTCGCGGCCGGACGGGCCCCGGGCAGCACCCGCCTGTGCCTGGGCGCGGTGACCGTCGTCGCCGAGGACGGGGACGCCGCCCGGGACCGGGCCCGCGCCGAGGTCGCGATGTACCTGGCGGTCGTGGGTGGCCTGGACCCCACCGTGCACCTGCCGCAGGACCTGCTCACCGGCGTCGGGCGCCACCTCGCCGACGGCGACCACGCCGGCGCCGGGCGGCTGGTCTTCGACGACCTCCTCGACCGGTTCGCGTTCTCCGGCACCCCCGAGCAGGTCGCGGCGCAGGCCCAGCGGCTCATCGACGCCGGTGTCGACCGCGTCGAGTTCGGGACCCCGCAGGGCCTGGACACCGCCGAGGGCGTGGAACTCCTCGGGACCCGCGTCCTGCCCCTGCTGGACCGGGCCGGTCGCGGCGCCCCCGAGCCCACGCCCGTCCCGGCGGGGCGGTGAACCGGGCGTGCTGAGCGAGCGGGTGAAGGCGCTGCGCGCGCAGCACGGCCTGTCCCTGCGTCAGCTCGCCGAGGTGACCGGCCTGTCCGCGGCGCTGCTCAGCCAGGTCGAGCGCGGGGTGACCGACCCGAGCCTGTCGACGGTGCGCCGCCTGGCCGAGGCGTTCGGCACCGACCTGGCGACCCTGTTCGCCGAGCAGCCCCCGGGCGACCCGCACGTCAGCCGCCCCGGCCACCGGCCGCTGCTGTCGGCCGGGGAGGGCGCCGTGGTGTACGAGCGGCTGACCCCCGGGCGCAGCGACCTGGAGGTCCTGCGCGGCCGGCTGGAACCGGGACGGGCCACCTCGCCCGAACCCTGGGGGCACGCCTCGGTCGAGTGCGCCGTGGTGCTCGCCGGAACCCTCACCGTGCTCATCGGCGACGGCCGGCACGACCTGCTGACCGGGGAGAGCATCTCCTTCGACTCCCGCGCACCGCACCGGTACCTGAACACCTCCACGGTCCCGGTGGAGTTCCTCGTCGCCGTCACCCCGCCCAACCCCTGACCCAGCCCCCGCCCCTCCCCCGGATCGAGGTCCGCGTGTCCGCCACCGCCCACCCCACCGCCACCCCGGGCAGCACCCCGGCCACCGCCCCCCTGCGCTTCGCCGGCGGCTGGACCCTCAGCTTCGTCCCCCTGGTCGTGTTCCTCGCCGGGTGCGTCACCTACTTCGTGGTCTTCAAGGCGTTCGACCTGTCGGCGCTGGCGATGGCGGCCTTCGTGGGGCTGCTCGCCGGTTCCGTCGCCTGCCGCGAGAACCCGCGGTACTGGGACGCCGCCGTGCGCGGGATCTCCAGCCCCGCCTCGGTGACCATCGTCCTCATCCTCTTCGTCATCGGGATGTACTCCGAACTGGTCAAGACGTCGGGCGTCGCAGGGGGTTTCGCCTGGCTGGCGGAAACCCTGGGGATCACCGGGGCGGGTTTCACGGTGTTCACGTTCCTCGCCGTCTGCACCGTCGCGGTCTCCACGGGGTCGTCGATCGGGACGATGTTCACCGCGTTCCCGGTGTTCTTCGCGGCCGGCCCGGCCGTGGGCGCCGAACCGGCCGTGCTGGCCGGGGCGATCGTCTCCGGAGCGATCTTCGGCGACAACCTGGCTCCCGTCTCCGACACCACGATCATCTCCGCCTCCACGCAGTCCTTCCGCACCCGGCCCGGCACCGCGGACGTCGGGGGCGTCGTCCGTTCCCGCGCCCCCTACGCGCTGGTCGCGGCGGCGTTCAGCACGGTGGTGTTCGCGCTGCTGGGCGGCGCCGCCGACGGCGCCGCCCGCGCGCCGGAACTGGCCGGGGCCGGCGCGCCGCGGGGCCTGTGGATGCTGCTGCCCGTCGTCGCGGTCCTCGTCGTGGCGGTGCGCACCCGCGACATCTTCCGGGCCGTCGCCGTGGGGCTGGTGCTGGGAACCCTCACCGCCCTGGCCGCCGGGCTGATCTCCCCCGCGCAGGTGCTGTCGGTCAGCGAGGGAGCCCCGGCCGGGTACCTCGTGACCGGAACCACCGCCGTCCTGGGGACCGTCGCCCTCGTCATCGGCGTCTTCGGCGTCATGGGGGTCCTGGTCGAGGCCGGGGTCCTGGACCGGCTGACCTCGGCGCTGCGCTCGGGCCGGCTGGGGCGCACCCCGGCGGGGGCCGAGGTCGCGATCGCCGTCGGGAGCACCGTCACCACGGTCCTGTTCGGGGGCGTGAACTCGGCGTCCATGATCGCCTTCGGGCCGGTGGCGGACGAGATCGGGGGCCGCGCCGGGCTGCACCCCTACCGCCGGTCCAACGTGCTCGACTGCTTCGCCATGGGCCTGGGCTGCGTCGTGCCGTTCCTGTCCGCGTTCCTGTTCATCGGCGCCACCCTCGTCGAGGGCAACGGCGCTCCGGTCTCCGCGGGAGCCCTGTTCGCCGGGACCGTCTACCCGCTGGCGCTCACCGCGGTGATGGCCGTGTGCGTCCTCACCGGGTGGGGACGGCGCTTCGAGGCCGCGGGGGGTGCGGCGGTGAAGCAGCGCCCGGTCGCCTGAAAACCGGTACCGCGCCCACCGCGCTGCGGACGTCCCGGGGCAGCGCGGTGGTGCGGGTGGGCCGTGAGTGCGGGGTCAGGGTTTCGGGTCGGGGGTCACCGCGACGATCTCGTGCTGGTAGGGCGCCACCACGAGCGGGGAGACCCGCAGGTCCAGCAGCAGGAACGGGCGCTCGGCCACCGGTCGCGCCGCCCACGCGCCCAGGTGGTCCAGGTCGGCCAGTTCGCGGACGACGACGCCCTCGGCGCCGACGCTGCGGGCCAGGGCGGCGAAGTCGACCTCGGGGATCAGCATCGGCCCGCGGGCCAGGCCCTTGTGGCCGTAGACGTTCACCTCGGCGCCGTAGGCCGCGTCGTTCCACACCACGGCGACACCGCGGCCGCCGGCGACGCGGACGGCGGTCTCCAGGTCGGCCAGCGCCATGAGGCCGCCGCCGTCGCCGGTGTTCAGGACGACGGTCGCCCCGGGGCGGGCGGCCGCGGCCCCCGCCACGCTGGGCAGACCCAGCCCGATGGACTGGAACGCGGTGCCGACCATCACCACCCGGTCGGGGGCGGCGACCGGCCAGTACATGTTCGGCCAGCCCATGAAGTGACCGCCGTCGGAGACGACGACCCGATCCGGCGGAAGCAGCTCGGCCAGGCGCCGGGCGGCCGAGCGCGGGTCCAGCCGACCGTCCTCCGCCTGCCCCGTCCCGGGGTCGTGGGCCCGTGCCGCGGCCACGTCGACCGACTCGCGCCACCCCGAGGCCTTCGCGTCGTCGGCGCGCACGGCCTCCACCAGCGCCCGGACGGTCAGCGCCGCGTCGGCGCGCAGGTAACCCCGGACGTGGGCGTGGGTGGCCGAGTCCCGCAGGTCCACCTGGAACACGTGGGTCCCGGGGGCGAACAACTGCCCGAAACGCATCGTGAACTGGTTCAGCGAGGCGCCCACCACCAGGACGACGTCGGCCTCGCGGACCAGGTCCACGGCTCCCGGGGCGCCCCACCCGCCGATGACCCCGAGGTCGAACTCCTGCCGCGGGAAGATCCCCCGCCCCAGGGCCGTGGACCCGGTGAGGGCGCCGGTGAGGTCGGCGAGCTCCCCCAGCGCGGGGGCGGCCCCGGCCAGCCACGCCCCGCGACCGGCCAGCAGCAGCGGCCGGTGGGCCGCGCCCAGCGCCCCGGCGACCTCCTGCAGCAACCGCCGGTCGAACGGCCCGCCCACCGGGACCGGTTCGGGCAGGACGACGTCGGGCACGGCGTCGACGGGCCCGGGGTTCCGCCGCGCCACGTCGTACGGGATGGCCAGGACCGTCGGCACCCGGTACGTCAGCGCGTGCTCGACGGCCAGCACCGTCGTCGCGGCCGCGTCGGTCCGGCCGACGGTGTAGGTGCGGGCACCGACCGCCGCCGCCAGGGCGACCTGGTCGACGTCCCAGGACCGGGGCCCGGAGGTGGGTTCGTCCCCCACGACCAGGACGAGCGGCACGTGGGCCTGGACCGACTCGGCCAGCGCGGTGAGGGTGTTCGTGAACCCCGCGCCGTAGGTGGCGGTCGCCGCGGCCAGGCCGCCCCCGGCGCGGTGGTGGGCGTCGGCGGCCACCACCGCCCCGGACTCGTGCCGCACCGCGGTGAAGGAGGCCGGGGTCTCGCGCAGCAGCGCGTCGAGGAAGTAGGCGTTGCCGTGCCCCATGATCCCGAACACGTGGTCCACGTGACGGGCGAGGGTGCGGGCGACGAGGGCTGAGACGGTGGTGGGCAACGGTGACCTCCGGGTGTCGTGGGTGAGCGGGTGCGGTGCGGGGCGCCCGGGGGGCCGCGCGGAGGGCCCGGGTGGACGTGCCGGGAGGTGCCGGGGAGTTCGGGCGCGGACGGCACCGCGACGCGGAGCGACCGGTTCCCCCGGCTCACCGGGACCCCGCGGGCGGGTGGACGTCGATCGGCACCCGTTCTCCTCGCCGTGACAGCGTCGTCGCGACCACCGCGGGGGCGGGGCGGATCGATCCTGCCCGCCAACCCCCTCCTTGTCGAGCCGGACCCGGGGGGGCACCGCGGGTTCACCCGTCCGCCGCCGGGGTGTCACCGGACTGCGCCGAACGGTCGACCGCGGCCCTGCGCCGAGCGGGTGGGAGTTCGCCCACCGTGACGGGGGCCCCGCCGCAGCGGGTCACCCTGGGAGCAGACCCGCTCTCCCGGAGGAACCCCTGTGAACACCCGGCACGTCACGACCGCGACCGCCCTGCTGCTGCCCGCCGCGCTGCTGACGTCCTGCAGCCTCGGGGCGCAGGCCCAGCCCGCGCCCACCGTGACCGTCACCCGGGACGCCGCCCCCACCGGGACCGGCGACCCGGCCGCGGCGTCGCCCAGCACCACCGCGACCGCCGCTCCCGCGGCCGGCCTGACGGCTCCGGGTGCGGAACTGCGCCTGGGTTCGCCGGCGACGCTGCCCGTGGAACTGTCCGGGACCACCGGCACCTACACCGTGAGCGTCGACGCGGTCGAACGGGGCACCGACGCCGAACTGGCCGATCTCGACCTGGGCGACGCGGTGGCCGGGATGACCCCCTTCTACGTCCGCTACACCGTCACCGGTGGGCAGAACGCCGCCGCCCTGCGCGGGACGGACATCACGCAGGACATCTCCGCCCTGCTGCCCGACGGCTCCGAGGCCACCCCGGTGATCCTGTTCCAGGAGTGGGACCGCTGCGCCCACGGGGACCAGGGCGTCGACTTCGCCGAGGGCAGCACGTACCAGACCTGCCGCATCTTCGTCGCGCCCTCCTCCCTGGAGATCACGACGGCGCAGTTCAGCGCCTACGACACCGACTACGACTCCTACGACGGCGAACCCGTCACCTGGAGCTGACCGGTTCCCCGGCTCCCGCTCGCCGGACTCCGCGAGGGAACTCCGGGACGCCGATCCCGCCCGCGAGTTCTCCCGCGCACGCCCCACCGGACGAGCGGGGCGTCACGGCCCGAACCCGGGTTCCCGGCCGGAGGGAACTCCCGCCGGTGCGCCGGGACCCGGCGGCCGCGCGAGCAGCGGGACCCGCCCCGTCACCCGTCCGGGCTCCGGCCACCGGCGGCGGCCCGCCGGGGACCCTCCCGCCGTGCACCGCGCCGCCGGGCTCTCCCGGGTCCGCGCCCGCGACCCGGCGCGCGACGCCCCGGGACCGGGCCGCGCGCGTCGGCGGGCCGGGCCCCGAGGTCACCCCGCCGGCGCGACCGGACGGCGCCGCACCCGGGCGGACACCCCGGGCGGCACCCCGAGCGGCACCGCAGAGCGCGTCCGCCGCGGGAGCGCACCGGCCGACCCTCGCGGGCGGGTGGGACGTCACCGGCCACCGTCCCGCCCGGCCGGGCCCGGCACGCGGCCACCCACCGGGGCCCGCAGCTCCTGCCGTCGCGTCCCCCCGTCCCTCCTCCGGCGCGACCGCGCCACCGGCGGGCGGCCGCACCGGCCGGCCACGGCCCGGGCCCGCGGGGACCGCCGTCCGACGCTCCCCGTCCAGCGGCCCGCACCGGTTCCTCACCGGCACCGGCAGCCGCGCCCGGACCGGCAGAACGGCCAAGGCCGAGCACCAGCGCCTTCCGCAAGGCAAGATGAGCTGCGACCCTGCAACCGGCAGCGCCACGAGCAGGCTGGGGCGGGGACGCAGCGGGCGGGGCGATGGGCGAGGACCGGGACCGGAGCGGGGAGGGAGCGACGCCGTGAGCGCACACGTCAACACGCGCCGTGCCCTCGGCACGGCCGTGACCTCCTTCGCCACCCTGACCCTCGTGCCCTGGGCCGTCGACGTGGTGGTCCACAGCTCCCGGGCCCCCCGCGTCGGCCTGCTGCTGGCCGCCGTCCCCCTCGCCCTGCTCTTCGGCGCCCTCGCCGGGTACGCCGCCGCGCCCCGCCCCGCGACCGGTCCGCTCGGTCACGTCGACGTGGCGGACCCCGGCGACCCGAGTCCGACGCCACCGGCGGCCGCGGCCGTCCCGGCCGCTCCCCCGAGCGGAGCACCGCGGCAGACCCGCGCCGGGCCCCGCGCCGCCGCCGCCCCACCCCGCAGGGCACCAGCCCCTGCCCCGGCTCCCCCCGCGAGCGCGAGCCGACCCCCGCACCACCCAGGACCCCAGCCGGCGCCGTGCCCCACGAGCCACCGTGCCCCCTGACCGCGAGCGCCCCCGCCGGCCACCGGACAGGCCCGAGGCGCGAACGCCGGCCCCGCCGCCCGGCGCGTCCCCACCGGACCCCCTCGGCGCCGCTCCCCCTCCGCCGCCCCGCGGCCGCCACACCGCCCCTGAGCCCGGCCACGCACCGTCCGCGGGCTCCGCAGCCGCCCCGCCCCCGGCCCCCACGGACGACCCACCCACGGACGACCCGCCCACGGAAGGATCCCCGGTGACCCAGCCCATCCGCCGACCTGACGACGCCCACCCGGACGGCCCGCCCCCCGGCCACGCGCAGCTCGCGGGTCTCAACGGGCTGGCCGGTCTCCTCCACCTCGTCCAGCCCGGGCCCCCCGACGGGGAGACGCTCAGCCCGGCCCGGGCCCGCCACACCAACGCCCACCGCGCCGGCTACGCCGCGGCCGCGCTCCAGCACCACGCGCGCGTGAGCAGCAGTCACGCCGACACCCTCGAGACTGCCCTCACCGAACTCCTCACCGACATCCACCACCTCTGCGACACCTGCGACCTCGACACCGACCTGGCCACCCTCTTCAAGGCCGCCGCCCTCATCCACACCCGCGAGACCCAGCCCTCCTGACCCTGCGGTCCCCGGCTCGGACGGGCGGGGGCCGCCGGGCCACCTGCCGCCCGGGAACGCCTCGGCGGGCGCGCCGAACGGGTGCCGCGCGCCCCAGCGGGAGGCACGCGGGGGACGCGGCACCGGCACGTCCCCCCGGCTGCGGCTCGGCCCCCGTGCGCGGCCCCGGGCGACCGGGCCGGAGGAACGGCGGTGCGCCGAGGAGACCCGGAGCCGGCGCACCCACCGGGTGCGACCGATCTCGCGGCCCGGGGCGAGGGGACACGCAGCACCGGCCGGAGCGGGCCGGGCGCCGGGCACGGCGGCGAGGGCGCCGACGGCACCCCGCGTCGTCCGCGGCCGCCTGACGGGCCGACCCCGCCGTCCGCAGCGGGGAGCCCCCCGGCCTCACCGGTCCCCCGCCGGGCGAACCCGGTCACCGCTGTCCGCCTGTCCGCCCGGGGCGAGAGCCGGTGACCGCGCCCTGGCGCACCGGCACGTCCTCCGGCCCGCGACGGCGCCGGCCGCCTGCACCGGGCCGGCCGCCCGTGAGCAGGCGGTGACCGCCGGCGTCACCTCCCGCCACCCCGGTCCCGGCTGCGGTGGCCGGCGGCGACGACGGCGTCCTGGACGGGTGCCACCACCGTCGAGGTCCCCGCGTTCGGACGGACCACGGCGCCGGCTGGGCCGACCCCTCCAGCCCACCGGCGAGCGGGTCGGTGTGACTGGTCCCCTCGGACGGGAAACAGGTGAGGCCAGCGTCAGGGGTGTTCGTCCTGGTTCGACAGCACGGTGGAGGGCAGCACGGTGAAGGGCAGCACGCCGTGCACCGTCCTGGACGGGGCGGTGGAGGTGACGGTGCGCATCTCCCCCGTGGCGTCGACGCGGGCGTCGTCGATCTCGGTGGGTACCGAGCGCGGTCCGGTGCGGAGGGCGATCACGTCGGAACCCCTCCGGACCGCACGGCGGTGGCGGTCGTCGAGGGGCACAGGACCGGGGTGGTGAGGGAGTTCGACGGCCGACTCCCCGCCGGGTGGCGGTGTGGTGGAGCGGGTCGGTGCTGGACAGGTGGGTGAAACCCGGGACCAGCGGGACGGGGAGGCACCCGCGGAGCCGGCCGACGGGGAACTCGGAACCGGTCAGGGGGGTGGCGCGGATCTCCAGCCCGGCGAAACCCTCGACCCACCGCACGACGAGCTACCGGCAACGGGCGAGATCCGGCGGCACACTGCGCGCTCGCACGCCGGGAATTTCGCTGGTCAGGGGGTGCCCGAGGTCAGGCCGTGAGGAACTGGCGGTAGAACTCTGCCGGATCCTCAGCCAGCGAGGCTTTGACCCGTTCGGTCGGTTCGTCGACGACGACCTCGATCCTCGACGCCGCGACGCCGTCGAGCACCGCGCGGGCGACGTCGGCGGGGTCGTTCTTCGGCAGGTCGTGACCCTTGATCATGTCGGTGTCGGTGGCTCCCAGGTGGGCTGAGGTGACGAGGGTTCCCTGGCTCGCCAGTTCCAGACGGAGGGCGTTGCTCATGTTCCAGTTCGCCGCCTTGGACACGGCGTACGCGCCGTTGCCGGGGTAGGCGGACCAGGAGAGCGCCGAGGCGATGTTGACCACCGCGCCGCCGCCGTTCGCGGCCAGGATCGGCGCGAACGCACGCACCATCGAGAGGGTTCCCCAGAAGTTCACGTCCATCTCGGCGCGAACGGCGTCCAGGTCCCCCAGGAGGTTCGCCCACGTCGAGGACCCCGCGTTGTTGATGAGGAGGTTCACGTCCCCGGCGCTCCGCGCGGCCGACGCGACGGCCTCGGGGTCGGTGATGTCCAGGGCGAGGACGCGCGCCCCAGGGACGTCGATGGATTCAGGTCGGCGGGCGGCGGCGTAGACCGTGGCGCCACGCTCCAGGAGCTGGCCGACGAAGTGCGCTCCGATGCCGCGGTTGGCGCCGGTGACGAGTGCGGTGGTGGTGCTGTCGATGTTCACGTCGACTACGCTAAACCCTGACATCGATGTGAGAGGCAAGCAGTTCGCCGGGACCGGAGGTACGGGAGTGCGGATCGGTGAGGTCGCCGCGCGTGCGGGGGTGAGCGTGCGAGTTCTGCGCTACTACGAGGAGCAGGGGTTGCTGTCCGCTCAGCGGAGCCCCAGTGGGCAGCGGCACTACGGCGAGACGGCCGTCGACCGGGTCAGGCTCATCCAGCAGCTCTACGCGGCGGGCCTGTCCAGCAAGGCGGTGGCCGAGCTGCTGCCGTGCGTCGACACCAGGACGTCCACCCCTGGGGTGCGCGGGCGGCTGAGGCAGGAACGTGAACGGATCGATCGGCAGATCCAGGAGTTGTCGGCGGCCCGCGCGAAGCTCGACGAGGTGATCCGCAACGCGGAGAACCCCGGGTCGGGCTACACCTACGTCCCCTGAAACAGGGTTGGGCGGCTGACGCCCACCGAGCCTCCAGACCTGGATGATCTCCCTCGGGACGACCGACGACAGCTGCTCACGTCACTCGTCGGGTGGTGGGCCGACCCGGCCGGCGGTGGCGGGTTTCGTCGACGAGGCGGCGGGTGACGGTGAGCGGGGCCGCGACGTGGGTGCGGAGTTCCACGACGGCCCAGGATCGGCCGGTGACCCGGCGCAGTTCGCCGTAGCCGTCGAACCAGGCGTCAGTTCCCCCGACGGGCCAGCGCTCGCCGACCTGGATCGGACCTCCGCTCCCTCCACGGCGCTGCGCCAACGCCCTCCGCGAACTCCCGGACGACACCGTGGCGGTGCTGGACGGTGTCCGTGTCATCGAGCTCGCCTGCACCGCGGTGGACGAGGTCCGCCGCCGGCTGACCACGGCGAGGGAGAGCCTCGCTGATCGCGGCCGCGCCCGGCTCGAGGCCGCGCTGCAGGCCGGTGACCCTCGCCTGAGGATGACCGCCGCCTGCCACGCCTGCGAGGATCTGCGCTCGGTGTTCCACGCCTCTCCCGGCTGCGGGAAGGACCACCACCGAGCGGGTGCTCGCCCCCTCCCACCGCTGCCCCGTCCCGCAGATCGCTCGGTGGGGTCGGACGCTGAGGTCTCGGCGGACCGAGGTGCCGGCCTCCTTCGATGACGACCCGGCCCGGCCCGGCTTCAGCAGGGGTGGCACCGAAGCGGTCGACCTCATCACCGGGAGAACCCGCCGTGACCCACGGATCCCGGGAGTCCGGCAACGACCGCCTCCACACCCTGCGCGCCGCCGACAGCACCCGTCCGCGACGACGACGGCGCGGGTCAGGGTGATCGACCCACCCGTGGATCCGAGGAGCCGGTTTCGCGGCGGTCGGACCGGTCAAGCGGTGTCCGTCACCGAGCAGGTGCGGGCGGCGGGTGTGGGCGGCGGATGTGCTCGCCACCGGGGGCGACGACCGCACCGAGGTAGGGGTGCTCATCCCGGCGGGCACCGCCGGCAGCAGCCCGGTGACGGTGGACCCAGCGCGGTGGAGTCCTGCCGCACCGTCGTCGGCGGCGACGCCAGGTGCGTCGTCCGGGGATCGCCAACCTCGCCGGGCAGGCGTCCTCGGCGCCCCGCAGCCCCGCCGCCGGGGTGGTCCCGCCGCGCGGACGTGCACCGCCCGGCCCCGGCCCCGGCTGTCGACGACGCCGAGGGCCGGGAGGCACCTGTCCCCCTGGTGGCGCATCCAGCCCGGCGCCGCCGGGCCCGATCCTCCCTGCATGTTCACGTCCGACGTCACCGCGCCCCGCGTGGTGGGTTTCTCCCGCGAGGGTGGCTGGTGCCAGGCACCCGGCTGCGCGCACCCGGTGCCCGAGGGCGCCGCCGTCGTGCGGGACGGGTCCGGTACGACGCGGTACTACGCCCGGGCCTGCGTGCGCCGGGTCCTGGGTCTCAGCCTCACGGTGGACGACCTGCACGCGATCGAGGCCCGCCGGCACGCCGCGTTCGTGCTGGACCTCGCCGTCCTGCACGCGGTGTTCGTCGCGGAGGACCGGGCGTCGTGCGCCGCCGCGCTGCCGCTGCTGGAGACCCTGGGCCCGGCGACGGTGGCCGAGCGGGTCGTGCTGGAGTCGGTCCGCAACCGCCTCGAACTCGTCGCGCACGCCCTGCGCGAGCCGTCCCCCGACGTGGCCGCGTAGGCTCGGCGCGTGGCCCTGCCGATCAGTCACCCGTTGCAGCGGTACAGCATCAGCGGGTACCGGGAGTCCGACCTGTTGTCGGGCGCGGTGGCCTGGTCGGCGAACCTGCTGCGGTACGGGCAGAGTTTCGGGCTGGTCAGCGACGACGGCCTCGGCGGGCCGTGCGAGTGGACGTTCACCGACAGCGGGTACGGCGAGGAGTTCCTGGCCGCGGCGGCGCAGCTGCACCCGGGCGCCGAGCACCCCGGGGACGTCCTGGTCGACCAGCTGATCACGATCCGGCAGCTGAACTCCCTGGACCAGGTCGCCTACTGCCTGGACGGGGACCGGTTCGAGGAGCTCGGGGAGCACCGGCTGGCCGAGCCGGGCCGCACCTTCCCGCAGGTGCGCCGCGACCTCGCGACGCGCTGCGCGGACCGGAACCCGCGCATCTGGGACAAGAGCGTCTCGGCGATGGTGCCGGTCCGGCCCGAACCGCCCGCCACCCCGGGCGGGTGACGGGCGGTCGGGTGAGCCGGGTTCAGGCGGCGCGGGCGGCGGCGACGAGGCCGCCGAGGACGGCCTGGATCTTCTCCACGACCTCGGCGTCGTCCTTGGGGTGCACGTCGGCGAAGCGCGTGACCGAGCCGGGGATGGAGAAGGTGACCTCGGCCAGGACGTTCGCCCCGGCGATGCCCAGCGCCTTGCGGGCGTCGTCCTGCGCCCACACGCCGCCGTACTGCCCGAAGGCGGACCCGGCGACGACCAGCGGCTTGCCGGTCAGCGGGCTGGCGCCGTAGGGGCGCGAGGCCCAGTCGATGGCGTTCTTCAGCACGGCCGGGATGGTGCCGTTGTGCTCGGGGGTGACGACGAGGATCGCGTCGGCGGCGGTGACGGCGGCGCGCAGGTCGGTGGCGGCCTGCGGGACCGAGCCCTCGACGTCGACGTCCTCGTTGTAGAACGGCAGGTCGGCCAGGCCCTCGTAGATGCTCAGCTCGACGCCCTCGGGCGCGTGCGCCACGGCGGTCTCGGCGATCTGGCGGTTGGTGGAGGCGGCGCGCAGGCTGCCGACCAGGACCATGACGTTGGTCATCGGGGGCTCCTCGGGGAGGTCGTCGGGGCGGCGACGCGCTCGCCCTCGATGCGGACTGTAGTCCGTTTCTACTGCGACCTTCAAGCACCGGTTGGCCCGGCAGGGGCCTACGCTGCCTGCCGTGGCACGGATGCTGACCCAGCTCGCGGTCCCCGGGGTCCCCGGCCGCGCGGACGCCTCGCGCAACCGGGAGCTGCTGCTGAGCACCGCCCGCCGCCTCGTCGAGGAGGTCGGCGTCACCGGGCTGAGCATGGACGCGCTGGCCGCCGCGGCCGGGCTGGGCAAGGGCACCGTCTTCCGCCGCTTCGGTTCGCGCGCGGGCCTGTTCGGGGCGCTGCTCGACGAGTACGAGCGCGAGTTCCAGGCCGCCTGCCTCAGCGGCCCCGCCCCGCTGGGACCCGGCGCCGCCCCCCTGGACCGCCTCCTCGCCTTCGGCCACGAACGGCTCCGGTTCACCGCCGAGCGCGGGCACCTGATCCGCGAGGTCAACGCCCGCCCCGCCGTCGCGAGCGCCCCGGCGGGCTTCAGCCGGCTGCACCTGCGGGTCCTGCTCGGCGCGGCCGGGGTCCGCGGGGACGTCGAGGTCCTGGCCTTCCAGCTGCACGCGGCGCTGGAGGCACCGCTGGGGTACTACGTCGAGGGCCACCTCGACGGCGTCCCGCACGTGTCGCCGCAGCGGCTGGCCGAGGGGTGGGACGCCCTCGTGCGGGCCGTGGTGACGATTTCGGCGGCCCCGGGCAACCCCTGAGCCCGACGGGGGACGGCGCGCCGCCGCTCCCGGACCGGTCAGGTCGCGGCGACCCGCTGGTACAGCACGTGGTCCTGCCAGCGGCCGGCGATCCGCAGGTACCGCCGGGCCACCCCGATGCGCTCGAAACCATTGCGCTGCAGCACCGCCTGCGACGCGGAGTTCGACAGCAGGGTGCCCGCCTGGAGGCGGTGCAGCCCCAGCCCGCCGGGGCCGTCGGCGAACGCGATCCCCAGCAGCGCGGCGACCGCGTTCGTGGCGACGCCGCGCCCGTTGACGGCCTCGGCGACGAAGTAGCCCACGTCGGCGGACTGGGCGGCGCCCCGCACGATGCCCGACACCGTCAGCCGCCCGACGAGCTCACCGTCGTGCTCGATGACGTACGGGACGGCGCGCCCGGCGGCGTGCTCGGCCAGGGCGTCGCGCAGCAGCGCCTCCTGGCCCTCGGCGGTGAAGTAGTGCTCGTCGCGCTCGGGCTCGTAGGGGGCCAGGAACGGCCAGTTCCCCCGCAGCAGCGCCGCGACGGCCGGGGCGTCGTCCGTGCGGGCCAGCCGCAGCGCGGTGCCGACGGCCGGCTCGGTCACGAGATCACGAACCAGACGGTCTTGCCGTTGTCGTCGCGCTCGACGCCCCACCGGTCGGAGATGATGTCCACCAGCGCCACCCCGCGCCCGCCCTCGGCCTCGGGGGCCGCGTCGCGCCGCACCGGGGGGTGCGGGTTGCCGTCGGAGACGGCGACGTGCAGGGCCGGGCCCTCACCGTCGCAGGAGACCCGGACCCGGACCGGCGGACCGCCGTGGCGGACGGCGTTGGTCACCAGCTCCGAGATCAGCAGCTGCGCCTCGTCCAGCACGCGGGCGTGGTGCGCCGCGCAGTAGGCCTCGGTGAGGAACGCCCGGGCCCGCCGCGCCGAGTGCTCCTCGTCGGGCAGGGTGATCTCCGCCGCCGGGGTCGCCTCGCACACGAGTGACATCCAACACCATGCTCAGGAGGTGAGCAGCTGCACCAGTTCGGCGGCGGTGCGCGTCACCACCGCCCGCAGCGCGTCCACCTCGGCGTCGCGCACGTGCCCCGCCGACAGCTGGTCGGCCGGCACCGGCCGCCGGGCCGGGTCCAGGATCCGCTCGGACAGCTCCACGCCCAGCCGCACGCAGGTGGCCAGCGGCGTCGCCCAGCCCGGGCGGTCGACCTGGGCCAGGGCCTGCGCCAGCTCGTCGGGGAAGGCCCACGCCGCGAGGGCCTCGGCCGAGACCCGGGTGTGGACGGCGCCGTAGCGGCGGCTCTCGGCGGCCAGCAGGTCCTCGCGGCCGGCGGCACCGGCGACCAGCAGCGGGTACTCCACGGGGTCGCAGCGCACCAGCAGGGCCTGGCCCAGCCGGGCCAGCAGCCCGACCGAGAACGCGTCGGGCGCCCCGCAGCGCAGGCGGGGCGCGAACTCGGCGGCGGCGACGGCGGTCAGCACGCTGCGGTCCCAGAAGCCCTCCAGCGCCTCGGGGACGTCGTCGAGCCCGGCCATCGCCGAGACCGCCAGGCTGCGCACGGTGGAGAACCCCACGACGGTCACGGCGAAGCCGGGCGCCGAGACCCGGCCGGAGAGGCCGAAGTACGCGGAGTTGGCCAGCCGCAGCACCTTCGCCACGAGCGCGGGATCGCAGCTGAGGGTCCGGCCCAGCGACGTGGCGTCGGAGCGGTGGTCGTCGGCCTCGGCGATCACCTTCGCGGCCACGGGGCGGTGGGCGGGCAGGTCGTCCAGTGCCGCGGAGACCCGGCCGAGGACGTCGACGGCGCCCGGCGCGGTGGTGGTCGTCACGCTCTCGCTCACCGGCCCGTTCACGCCGGGACCTCCCGCGGGGTGGGCAGCGCCGGCCGCGGGGCCAGCTCGCCGCCGGCGCGCAGCAGGTCCACGAGCGCCTCGGGCGTCAGCGGCCGCGAGTACAGGTACCCCTGGACGGCCTCGCAGCCGAGGTCGGTGACGACCTCGTCCTGCTCGGGGGTCTCCACGCCCTCGGCGACGACCCCCAGGCCCAGCGTCCGGGCCAGCGACACCACGGCGGCGGCGACGGCGCGGGCGGGCCCGCCGGCGACGCCGGCACCGGCCGAGCGCAGGTCGCGGACGAAGGAGCGGTCGACCTTGAGGTGGTCGACGGGCAGGTCCTTGAGGTAGGCCAGCGAGGAGTAGCCGGTGCCGAAGTCGTCGATGGCGACGCGGGCGCCGTCGGCGCGCAGCTCCTCCAGCACCTGCCGGCAGGCGCGCAGGTCGCTGGCCAGCGCGGTCTCGGTGACCTCCAGGCACACGTCGCGCAGCTCCAGGCCCGCCGCTGCCACGGTGCGGCGGACCCCGGCGGCGAACCCCTCGGCGGCCAGGCTCACCGCCGAGACGTTCACGGCGACGTGCTCGGGGCTGGCCGCCAGCCGCCCGGCGGCGTGCGCGGCCCGCCAGGACGCCAGGTCCCGGCAGGCGACGGCGAGCACGTGCGCGTCCAGGGCGGGCACCAGGTTGGCCCGCTCGGCCAGCTCGATGAACACGTCGGGGCGCACCGGCCCCAGCTCCGGGTGCGTCCAGCGGCACAGCGCCTCCACGCTGCGCAGCCGCGCGGGGCGCCCGGGCCGCACGACCGGCTGGTAGTGCACCTCGACGCCGCCGCGGGCCAGGGCCTCGCGCAGGTCGGCGACCAGGCGCAGGGCGCGGCGGGCGCGGGTGCGGACGTCCTCGTCGAGCAGCGTCCAGCGCCCGCCGCCGGCGGCCTTGGCCTCGTGGACGGCGATCCCGGCGTCGCGCACGACCTCCTCGGCGCTGCACCGCAGGCCCGACAGCAGCACGACGCCGATGCTGGCGACCAGCCGCAGCCGCAGGCCGTTGACCTCCACGGGGGCCAGGACGGCGTCCAGCACGCGGCGGGCGGTGGCCTCCACGGCGTCCAGGTCGGTCAGGTCGCCGCAGACGAGGACGAACTCGTCCCCGCCGGGACGGGCGACCATGTCGCCGCTGCGGACGGTGCGGGCCAGCCGGCGGGCGATCTCGACGAGGACGGCGTCGCCGGCCTCGGGGCCCAGGCCGTCGTTGACGGTCTTGAAGTCGTCGAGGTCGACCATGAGGACGCCGACGCCCTCGCCGGGGCCGGCCGGGCCGGCCGGGCCGCTGGTGGTGCCGTCCCCGACGAGGTCGGCGAGGCGCTCGAGCAGGGCCAGCCGGTTCGGCAGCCCGGTCAGCAGGTCGTGCTGGGCCTGGTAGGCGAGGCGGTGCTCGCGGGCGAGACGGTCGGTGACGTCCTCGACGGTCCCGATGAACCCCGCGCCGTAGCCGGGAGTCCGGCTGGGGGCCAGCCGGATCGTGACCCAGCGGACCTGCCCGGCGGCGTTGCGCAACCGGGTGTCGACGACGACGCGCTCGCCGGCCAGGACGGCGGCGACGGCCTCGACGACCCCGGCGCGCTCGTCGTCGACGACGTGCGTCAGCCAGGCGGTGCCGCACAGGTCCTCGGCCGGGAGCCCGACGAGCTCGGCGAAGGCGTCGTTGACGCGCGAGAGCCGGGCGCCGAGGTCGGAGACGATCGTGGGCACCGGGGAGCTCTGGGCCAGCGTCGCGAAGCGCTCCTCGGCCGCGCGCAGCGCCGCCTGGGACCGCTCGTCCCGGGGCAGGACGACGGTCAGCACCCAGAAGTGCTCCCCGCCGCGCGCGCCGTCGCGGTCGGGCACGGGCCAGGCGACGACCTCGGTGGGGCGGGTGGTGCCGCCGGAGGTGACGGCCTCGACGGCGTACCGGGTGCGCCGCTCGCGGGAGAGCTGCTCGACGGCCGAGCCGGGCCGCAGGAGGCGGGTGACGGCGAGGTCGACGAGGTTGTCGGCGTCCACGCCGAACAGGTCGGCGGCGGCGCTGCTGGCCCACCGGACGCGGGGGACCTCCAGGGCTCCGGTGCGGGGCCGGGAGACGACGAGGGCGGGCTGGTCGGCGGCGGCCACGTAGTGCAGCAGGGCGGCGTCGACCGCGGACGGCGGTTCGCCGCTGCCGCGGTGCTGGCTGCCCCACGCCTCGTTCAGCACTGGTCCCCGTCCACGAGCGGTCCGGCGGCCCCGGGCGGGGCCACGTCGAGACCTCCATCGGCACGTTCGGCGACGAGCTGATCCCCCCGGGGGCGGCGGTGTCCCCCGGACGGCGGACGCTGCGGCGCGTCACCACCCGCCCGGGTGAGCCGGGCAGGGCTTAGCGTGGGGTCAAACGTCCGGCCCGCGAGGCCGGTCCGCCCCGGGGGGAAGGACGCGCCGTGCTGACGGCGTTCTTCGCCGCAGCCGCGTGGGGGCGGGTCGGGCTGGCCGCGACACCCCTGGCGCTGCTGTGGCTGGTGCACGACCGGACGGGTTCGTGGGGACCGGCGGGGCTGGCCACCGCCGGCCTGGCCCTGGCCGAGGCGGTGGTGGGGCCGCAGACGGCCCGGCTGGCCGACCGGTGGGGGCAGACCCGCGTCCTGCTGCTGCTGGCCGCGGCGCACGGGCTCGCCGCGGCGGTGGTGCTGGGCACCGCCGGCCCGGGCACGACGGGGGTGCTCGCGCTGGCGGCGGGGTTCGCGCTGGGCGCGAGCCTGCCCCAGCTCGGCGCGTTCTCGGCGGCGCGCTGGTCGCACCGCCTCGGCGGGAGCGGCGGGTCCGGCGGGTCCGGCGGGGGTGGGCCGGTGCTGGCGAGGGCCTTCGGGTGGGAGGCGCTGGCGGGCTCCACCGCGTTCGTGCTGGGGCCGGTGCTGGCCTCGGCGCTGGCCGCGACCGGCCGCAGCGGCGCGGCCCTGCTCGGGGCGGGGGCGCTCGTGGTGTCCGGCGCCGGGGTGCTGGCCGCGCTGCGCGGCTCGGCCCCACCGGCGGCCCCACCGGCGGCGCGCCGGTCCCGGGTGGGCGGGCGCCCGCGGGGTGCCCGGGCCGCGCTGGCCGTCAACGCCCTGCTCGGGGTGCACTTCGGCGCCCTGCCGCTGGCCGTCGCGGCCGGTCACCCCGCGGCGGCGACGGCCCTGTTCGCGGCCTCCAGCTGCGGGGGGCTGCTGGCCGCGCTGGTGCTGACGCGGCGCCCGGCGCCGCGGCGCGCGGCGGGGGTGCTGGCCGGGGGCGCGGCGCTGCTGCTGGTGCCCTGGCCGGTGCCGGTGCTCGCGCTGGTGCTGCTCGCGGTGGGCGCGACGCTCCCGCCGGTGGTCGTGGCCGCCGCGGTGCGGGCGCGGGAGACGGCCGGCCCGGGCCGGCTGACCGGCACGTTCGCGTGGCTGGCCTCGGCCTCGGCCGCCGGCGGGGCGCTGGGCGCGGCGCTGGCCGGTCAGGGCGTCGAGCGGGCCGGGCCGGCGCCGGCGTTCGCGCTGGCCGCCGCGGCGCTCGCGGTGGTGCCGGTGGTGCTCGCGCGGCCCGCGGGTGGTCGGGGCGGGCCGCGGACTCGTCTACCGTTCTCCGAGCACGACGGCACCCCGGAGGACCTGTGAGCAGCATCCGCGACGACCTGGCGCGCGCCCAGCGGGCGTTCACCCGGCCAACGCTCAGCCTCCTGCGGCGCCCGACCGGCCCCCTGGTGGTGGCGGTGCTGACCTGCGCGTTCGGGGGGCAGCGCTCGCGGATCCCCGCCGACCGGTTCCACTCCCAGGTCCAGGGGCTGCTGGACGAGCTGGCCCTGCACGGCCAGGAGGTCCCCGACACCCCGGCCCGCGAGCTGGTCCGCGGCTGGGTCCGCGAGCAGTGGCTGTCCCTGACCCCGGTCGGCGGCCCCGGCGCGGACGCGGTGCGGGAGGACCGCGCGGAGGACGGGGAGGACGAGGCGGACGAGGAGTACGCGCTGACCTCGCACGCCCAGGACGCCCTCGACCACGTCGCGCGGATCGGCGGGGACCGGGTCCTGCTGGGCGAGTCGCGGATGCGGACGATCCTCGACGCGGCCCGCCGCTGCGCGCTGGAGGCCACCCCGGACCGGGAGCGGCGCGTGCAGCGCCTGGAGGAGCAGATCGCGCAGCTGAGCGCCGAGCGCGACCGGCTGCTGGCCGGCGACGACGAACCCGCCTCGAACGAGCGGGTGCTGGGGCAGTACCTGAACCTGGAGGACCTGCTCTCGGCGCTGCCGGGGGACTTCCTGCGCGTCTCCGAGGAGGTCCGCCGCATCCACCGGGAGATCGTCGGCGACTTCCGCGCCGAGCAGCGCCCCTCCGGGGAGGTGCTGGACGACTACCTGCGCCGCGCCGAGGGCATGCTCACCGGGTCCGTCTCGGGGCGCGCGTTCGCCGGCGCCGTGGAACTGGCCCGCGACGAGGACACCCTGCGGGAGCTGCAGGCCGACCTCACCACCATCCTCGACCACGGTTTCGCGGCCGACCTCAGCGGCGAGCAGCGGCACGCGCTGCGCACGACGCTGGAGACGATCGGCGACGGCATCGAACTGGTCCTGGAGCAGCGGCGGCGGCTGTCGGCCTCCCTGCGCTCGCACATCCTGCGCCACGACCCGTTGCGGGACAGGGAGCTCGACGAGGCGCTGCGCGCGGCGGCCGAGCAGCTGACCGGCTGGATGGCCACCACCGGGCCGCGGGCCACGATCGACGTGTCCTCCCCCATCCCCTCGGCGCGGATCGCGGTCACCACGATGCGCACCCGCCTGCACGACCCCGCCGACGACGCCAGCCCGCCGCCGCTGCGCGCGCACGACGGCGACCCCGGCGAGGGGTCGTCGCTGGAGGAGCTGCGCCGCTTCGGCGGCCCGGACTTCGAGCGGCTGCGCTCGGCGCTGACCACCGCCGACCCCGGCGCGGGGACGGCGGGGGTGTTCGACGACCTGCCCGACGACCTGCGCCGGCCGGCGGACCTCATGGGGCTGCTGCACCTGGCCGTGTCGGTGTCCGGCTCGGACCCGCGAACCACCACGCGCGAGGCCGTGTACACCACCACCCGCCCCGACGGGACCGTCCACCGGTTCCTGGGTCCCGACCTGCCCCTGCGCGACGGGACCCTCGAGGGGGCCCCCGACGAAACCCGAGAAGAAACCCGAGACGGCACCGACGAGGAGTCCCGGACCCCCGCATGAGCGACCCCACCCCCGTGCTGCCCCCCGAGGCGGACCCGCTGCCCGAGGACGGCCTGTTCCCCGGCGACAGCGGGACCCTGGCCGAACCCGTCCGCACCGTCCTGGTGCAGCTGCTGCGGCGCCGGTACGTCTCGGCCGCCCAGCACCCCGCCGCGTGGCGGGTCCTGCTGGAGCACCAGCGGTCCCTGCGGTCCCGGCTGAACGACCTGTACCTCGACCTGGTCGTCAACACCGACCACCAGGTCGCGTACAAGCAGCAGGCGCCGGCCGCGGCCGACCGGTTCCCGACGCTGCTGTTCGACCAGCCGTGGAGCCGGGAGGAGACCGTCCTGCTGGTGTGCCTGCGCCGCCTGGCCCGGTCCCGCTCGGCCGCCGGGGACACCGAGGTGTTCGTCGACCGCGCCGAGCTGATCGACGAGGTGGGGCACTTCCGCCCGCTGTCGAGCACCAACCGGGCCCGTGACCTGCAGCAGGCCGCGCTCGGGGTGGACAGCCTGCTGCGCCAGGAGGTGCTGCTGCGCACCGGGACCGAGAACCGCTACCGGGTCTCCCCCATCCTGGAGGTCCTGCTGCCGGTCGACGTCGTGCAGCGGCTCGTGGCCCAGCTCACCGAGCACAACTCCGGCACCGGCCCCGCCGGCCCGACCGACCCCGCCGAGCAGGAGACGACGTGACCGACGGCCCCACCATCCCCGGCCTCGCCCTGGCCGGCGCCGGCCGCCAGCAGTGGCACGTCGCGCACGCCCAGCTGGTGAACTGGGGCGGTTTCGACGGCTACCACCGCATCGAGTTCGACGAGCGCGCCAACCTCGTCACCGGCGCCTCGGGCACCGGGAAGTCGACGACGCTCGACGCGTACATCGCCGTCATGATGAACACCGCGACCGCGTTCAACGGCGCCAGCAACGACGCCGTCACCGGCCGGGCGCGCTCGGCGACCCAGCGCAACCCGCTGTCGTACGTGCGGGGCAAGCTCGACGAGGTCCTCGACGAGCAGACCGGCAAGAACCGCGACGCGACGCTGCGCGGGCGCGACGCGGCCGGGAACCCCGCCAACGCCTGGTCCGGGCTGGCGTTCACGTTCCGGCACACCGGCGGGCGGACCCTGACGACGATGCGGCTGTACTTCGCCCCCGCCTCGGCCAAGGACCCCCGCGACGTCAAGGACCACCTGGCGGTGTTCCGCGGCGACTTCGACCTCGCCCGCGTGGAACCGTTCGCCGAGCGGCGCTTCGACCACAAGGCGATGCGCCGCGAGTTCGAGGGCCTGGACTTCTTCGACTCCTACTCCCGGTTCGCCGCCACCGTGCACCCGGTCCTGGGGATCGGCGCCGACGGCGACGGCTCGGCCGCGATGAAGCTGCTGGGCCGCATCCAGGCCGGCCGGGAGGTCGCCTCGGTCGACCAGCTGTACCGGTCGATGGTCCTGGAGCGTCCCCGGACGTTCGAGGCCGCCGACCGCGCCGTCGCCCACTTCGCCGACCTGGAGTCGACGTACGCGACGATGAAGACCGCCGAGGAGCAGATCACCGTCCTCGGCGAGATCCCGCGGCTGCACGAGGACCTGTCGCGGGCGCGCGACGCGATCGACCTCGCCGACGCGCTGGGCTCGTCGGAGAACAGCGGTTTCGCGTTGTGGGCGGCCCGCATCGAGGCCCGCCTCGTCGAGGCGCAGGAACGGGCCGCCAAGACCCGCCGGGACGAGGCCGAGGCCGACCTGCGGCGCGCGCGGGCCGAGCGGCTGGCCGCGGAGGTCCGCGTCGACGAGAACCGGCAGCTGCTGGACACCCACGGCGGCGGGGCGCTGGAGACCCTGGGCCTGCAGCGGAAGGCGGCCGAGCAGGCGCACTCCGGCACCGGGGCCGCGCGGCGCCGGTTCGCCGAGCAGACCCGGGCGCTGGGCGACGTCGCCGGGGACCGGGAGGGTTTCGAGGACCACCAGCGCGCCTCGGCGCAGTTCCTGCGGGACCTGCCCGGCGCGCTGGAGGACCTGGAGGAGCAGGGCCGGGCGCTGGCGGAGTCGGCCGGGCCCGACCTGGCCGAGCGGCAGCGGCTGTGGGCCGAGAAGCGCTGGTTCGCCCGGCGCAGCGACCTCATCCCGCACGACCTGGACGCGACCCGCACGGCCATCGCGCAGCAGCTCGGGCTGGACCCGCACGACCTGCCGTTCGTCGCCGAGCTCCTCGACGTGCGCCGCGAGGACGAGCAGTGGCGCACGGCGGCCGAGCTGCTGCTCGGCGGTTTCGCCCGCAGCCTCGTCGTGGACCGCTCGCTGCGCTCGACGTTCCGCCGCCGGGTGGACCAGCTGCGGCTGCACCGCCGCGTGCAGTTCCAGTTCGCCGACACCGGCCTGCCGGTCGCCGAACCGGACCCCGCGACGCTGGTGGGCAAGCTGCGGATCCGCGAGGACTCCCCGTACCGGGGCTGGCTGAGCACGGTCCTGCCGCAGGACTTCCCGCACCTGGCCGTGGAGGGCCCGGACGCGTTCGGCGAGGACCGGGTCCGGCGCATCACCCGCGCCGGGCAGGTGCAGAACGGCGACCGCGGCGCCCACGGCGGCCAGGAGGGGCTGCGCGCCATCCTGGGTTTCTCCCCCGCCGCGCTGCTGGTGCGCATCGAGGAGGAGGTCGCCGCCGTCGACGCCCGGCTCGCCGGGCACCAGCAGCGGCAGAACGCGCTGACCGCGGCCCGCACGGACCTGCTGGCGCGGGAGAAGGCCCACCAGCGGCGCACGGAGGTGCGCTGGGAGGACGTCGACACCACCGCCACCGCCGCCGCCGTCGCGGCCCGCCAGCGCGAGATCGACTCCCTGCTGGCCACGAACGACCAGATCGCCGCGCTGCGCGCCGAGCGCGACCGGCTCGACGTGGCCGCCGACGAGGCCCGGCAGGGCGAGGCCCGGGCGCAGATCACCCTGACCGCGGCCGAGAAGCTGTGGGGCGACCTGGTGGCGCTGCAGGACGAGGTCACCGACCAGCTCGCCGACCTCGACGAGCGCGGCGTGGAGGTGACCGCCGACCAGGCCGGGCACCTGGCCGAGCTGCACCGCCGGTACGGCATCGACGACACCGTGGAGAACTTCCGCCGCGTGCTGCCGAAGATCCGGCAGGCCACCGCCGAGGGCCGGACCGAGGCGCTGGCCCGCGAGGCGGACGCCGTGAGCCGGCTCGAGCGCGCCTTCCGGGCGTTCCAGAGCCGCTGGCCGCAGCCGAACCTGGGCCAGGGCGTCGCCTCCTACGAGGGGTACCGCGAGATCCTGGACGACCTGACCCGGCAGGGCCTGGCCGAACGCGCCGAGGAGTTCCGCCGCCAGGTGGTCAGCTGGTCCGGCGACGACCTGCTGACCCTGCAGTCGACGTTGCGCCAGGCCGGGGCGGACATCGTGAACCGGCTGGCCCCGGTCAACGAGATCCTCGCCGGGCTGCCGTTCGGTCCCACCGGGGACCGGCTGCACATCGAGGTCCAGCCGCAGACGATCGCCGAGGTCACGGTGTTCCAGCGGGAGCTGCGCGACCTGGCCGGGGGGTCGGTGCGCCCGGCCGACGCGGCCGCCGTCGAGGAGCGGTTCCTGGCGCTGCGCGCGTTCATCGACCGGATCCGCAACGTGCCGGGCAACACCGCCGAGCGGGACCTGCTGCTGGACGTCCGCAAGCACACCTCCGTCCGGGCGCTGCGCGTGGACCCCGCCACGGGCCGCACGCTGAGCATCTACGACCACCTCGGCGGCAAGTCCGGGGGCGAGGTGCAGGAACTCATCGCGTTCATCGTGGGGGCCGCGCTGCGCTACCAGCTGGGCACCAGCCGCAACGCGCTGCCCGTGTTCGCCCCGGTGTTCCTCGACGAGGGGTTCGTGAAGTCCGACGGGGAGTTCACCGCGCGCGGGGTGAACGCGTGGCGAGGGCTGGGTTTCCAGCTGATCATCGCCGCCCCGCTGGACAAGGTGCCCGCGATCGAGCCGCTCATGCAGCGGGTCATCGAGGTGACCAAGACGCCGGCCGGGTACGCCCGGGCCCTGACGCTGGTCGACGCCGACGAGGGGGCCTGACCCGGCCCCCCGCCGGGTCCACCGCCGGGCAGGTGCAGCTCGGCGGTGGCCGAGGTGTGACTACGCGGGTCTCACGGGCGGCTCGGGGACACGACCGCCCGTCCTGGGCACCGCCCGGCCCGGCGGGTCCAGCCGCTGGACGGCGGGGCCTACCGACCGTCCTGCGCCCGGAACAGCACCAGCTCGTCGGGCGACTGCCACGTCCCGGCGTTGGTGGTCCACTGCTCGACCCCCTCCGGCGGCGCGATCGCGGCGCTGCGCCAGCGCAGGACCCACGGCGTCGGCTGCGCCGGGCCGGGGTCGCGGTGGGTGTAGTTCCACTCCAGCAGCCGGCCCAGCACCGGACCGGCGTCGGCGATGCGGGCCTCGACGAGCGGCTGCAGCACCGCCGGGTCGGAGAACTGGTCGATGAGCTCGCAGTCGCAGGCGTAGGCGAGGGTGCCGATCTCCCCCGGGGCCGTCACCCGCTGGTCCCCGACGAGCTCACCGACGTCGGCGCCGATCTGGCGGTACTGCGCGGGGGTGGCGAAGTTGCCGAACACCGGCGGGTAGGCCCACGGCAGCGGCCACGCCGCGGCGGGTACGGTCGCGGCCAGGCCGCCCAGCGCGGCCGCCGACAGGACGACGGGCAGGACCCGCCGGACCCGGTCGCGCAGCAGCAGCCCCAGCCCCAGGACGGCGGTGAACGACAGCGCCGCCATCGCCGGCACGTAGTACCACTGGTACGGCGGGACGCCCAGGACGCTGTAGACGGCGAAGTACCCGACCCCGCCCAGGCCGAGGCCGACCAGGCCGGTGCGGACCGCCTCGCGGCGGCGCACCAGGGTCAGGAGCAGGACGAGCAGGACCACGAGCCCGACGGCCGCGGCCGCCACGCTCACCGCGACGGCCAGCGGCGTGTTCGGCCAGTAGTGCGTCCACAGGCCCCGCAGGTAGGTGCGGCCCTCGCCGAAGTTCCGCTGGCTCGTCTTGATGACGAAGGTGTCCGGGATCGCCGACCCGAGCCAGAACCAGCTGGTCACGAACCACGGCAGCGCGACGGCGCAGCACGTGAGCACCGCGACGTGCAGGCGCCGCACCACCGGGGTCAGCAGCGCGAGGAGACCGACGAACACGACCGTGTCCAGCCGGGCCAGCAGCGCGGCGGCCGCGGCGACCCCGTACAGCGCGGGGCGGCCGGCGACCCCGGCGGCCAGCAGCGCCGTCACGGCGGTGAACACCAGCACGACCTCGAGGCCGAGGGCCGAGAGCAGGAACGGGTTGGCCAGCACGACCACGACCCCGGCCGCGGCCCACCACGCCGACAGGCCGGCGCGCCGGACGACGACGCCGGCGCAGGCGGCGGCCACCGCCCCCAGGACCGTCGTCACGACCCCGAGCGCGAGTTCCCCGTCGGCCCCGGCGAAGGGGCCGACGACGAGGAAGCCCAGCGCCAGCAGGGCCACGTTCAGCGGGGAGGTGGCGGCGTTCGACCGGATCCCCGGGGTCATCCCCCAGTGGCCGTGCTCGGCGAGGTTCCGCGCGTAGGCGAGGGTGATGTACGTGTCGTCGATGAGACCGCGGGACGCCACCCACGCCGCGAGGGCCCCCACGACGGCCCCGAACAGGGGCAGGACGGTTCTCCGGGTCAGGCTGGGCACAGGGGTGATCCCACCACACTCCCGGTACAGCCCGCGCACAGCGTCCGGTGCGGTGGGCCGGCTCCGGACGCCGGACGGGCGGCCACCCCACCCGGGGTGACCGCCCGTCCGGGCGACCGGCGGCGCGCGGCGCCGCTCAGCGGGTCGTCACGCGCCGGTCAGCGACCGCAGCACGTAGTGCAGGATCCCGCCGTTGCGGTAGTAGTCCGCCTCACCGGGGGTGTCGATGCGCACGACCGCGTCGAACTCGACGACGCCGCCGTCGACCTTCGTCGCCGTGACCTTGACGGTCTTGGGGGTGCGGCCCTCGTTGAGCTCGGTGATGCCGGTGATGTCGAACGTCTCGGTGCCGTCCAGGCCCAGCGACGCGGCCGACTCCCCCTTCGGGAACTGCAGCGGGACGACGCCCATCCCGATGAGGTTCGAGCGGTGGATGCGCTCGAAGCTCTCGGTGATGACGGCCTTGACGCCCAGCAGCGCGGTGCCCTTGGCCGCCCAGTCGCGGGAGGACCCCGAGCCGTACTCCTTGCCGCCCAGGACGACCAGCGGGGTGCCCTGCGCGGCGTAGTTCTGCGCGGCGTCGTAGATCGACGTCTGCTCGCCGTCGCGGGTGAAGTCCCGGGTGAAACCGCCGGAGACGTTGTCCAGCAGCTGGTTCTTCAGCCGGATGTTCGCGAACGTCCCGCGGATCATCACCTCGTGGTTGCCGCGGCGGGACCCGTAGGAGTTGAAGTCCTTGCGCTCGACGCCGTGCTCGGACAGGTACACCCCCGCCGGGGAGTCGGGCTTGATGGAACCGGCCGGGGAGATGTGGTCGGTCGTGACCGAGTCGCCGAGCAGCGCCAGGACGCGCGCGCCGGAGATGTCGGTGACCGGGGCGGGCTCGGCCTGCATGCCCTCGAAGTACGGGGGCTTGCGGACGTAGGTGGACTCGGCGTCCCACGCGAAGGTGTCGCCCTCGGGCGTGGGCAGGCCCTGCCAGCGCTCGTCACCGGCGAAGACGTCGGCGTAGTCCTTGACGAACATGTCCTTGCTGATGGCCTCGCCGATGACCCGCTCGACCTCGGCCGCGTCGGGCCAGATGTCCTTCAGGTAGACGTCCTGACCGGACTCGTCCTGGCCGATGGGGTCGTTCTCGACGTCCCAGTCCATCGTGCCGGCCAGGGCGTAGGCGATGACCAGCGGCGGGGAGGCCAGGTAGTTCATCTTGATGTCGGGGTTGATGCGGCCCTCGAAGTTCCGGTTCCCGGACAGGACCGCGGTGACGGCGAGGTCGTTCTCCTGGATCGCCGCGGAGACCTCCTCCGGCAGCGGCCCGGAGTTCCCGATGCAGGTGACGCAGCCGTACCCGACGAGGTGGAAACCGAGCTTCTCCAGGTACGGGGTGAGCCCGGCCTTGTCGTAGTAGTCGGTGACGACCTTGGACCCCGGGGCCAGGGAGGTCTTGACCCAGGGCTTGCGGGTCAGGCCCCTCTCGACGGCGTTCTTGGCCAGCAGCGCCGCGGCGACCATGACCGAGGGGTTGGAGGTGTTGGTGCAGCTGGTGATCGAGGCGATCGCGACGGCGCCGTGGTCGATCTCGGTCCGCGTGCCGTCGGCCATGGTGACCGCGACGCGCTTCGAGGGGCGGCCGGTGGCGTGGCCGGGCTCGGCGGGTTCGTCGCGCTCATCGCTGGAGGAGGCCGAGGGGGCGTCGGAGGCCGGGAAGCTCTCGGCGCTGGCCTCGTCCTGGGAGGAGCCGGCGACCGCGTCGATCACGTCGCTGTGCGCGCTGGAGGCGACGTTGCCCGCGGGCGCCTCGTCGGTCACGTAGTCGCCCAGGGCGGCGCGGAACGCCTCCTTGGCCTCGGCCAGCACGATGCGGTCCTGGGGGCGCTTGGGGCCGGCGATGCTGGGGACGACGGTCGACAGGTCCAGCTCGAGGTACTCGGAGAACACCGGCTCGACGGCCGGGTCGTGCCACAGGCCCTGCTCCTTGGCGTACGCCTCGACCAGGGCGACCTGGTCGTCGCTGCGGCCGGTCAGGCGCAGGTAGTCCAGCGTGACGTCGTCGATCGGGAAGATCGCGGCGGTGGAGCCGAACTCGGGGCTCATGTTGCCGATGGTGGCGCGGTTGGCCAGCGGCACCGAGGCCACGCCCGCGCCGTAGAACTCGACGAACTTGCCGACGACGCCGTGCTTGCGCAGCATCTCGGTGATGGTCAGGACGACGTCGGTGGCGGTCGCGCCGGCGGGGATGGACCCGCTGAGCTTGAAGCCGACGACGCGCGGGATGAGCATCGAGACGGGCTGGCCGAGCATGGCCGCCTCGGCCTCGATGCCGCCGACGCCCCAGCCCAGGACGCCCAGGCCGTTGACCATCGTGGTGTGGGAGTCGGTGCCGACGAGGGTGTCGGGGTAGGCCTGCAGCTCCTCCCCGACCTGGCGGGGGAACACGACGCGGGCCAGGTGCTCGATGTTGACCTGGTGGACGATGCCGGTGCCCGGGGGGACGACCTTGAAGTCGTCGAACGCGGTCTGGCCCCAGCGCAGGAACTGGTAGCGCTCGCGGTTGCGGCCGTACTCGATCTCGACGTTCTGCTCGAAGGCGTCGGGGCGCCCGAAGACGTCGGCGATGACGGAGTGGTCGATGACGAGCTCGGCCGGGGCCAGCGGGTTGACCCTGGTCGGGTCCCCGCCGAGGTCGGCGACGGCCTCGCGCATGGTGGCCAGGTCGACGATGCAGGGGACGCCGGTGAAGTCCTGCATGATCACGCGGGCGGGGGTGAACTGGATCTCGGTGTCCGGCTCGGCGGTGGGGTCCCACCCGCCGAGGGCGCGGATGTGGTCGGCCGTGATGTTCGCACCGTCCTCGGTGCGCAGCAGGTTCTCCAGCAGGACCTTGAGGCTGAACGGCAGCTTGGCCGAGCCGTCGACCTTGTCGAGACGGAAGATCGTGTAATCCGTCCCCGCTACTGTTAGGGTAGCCTTGGCTTCGAAGCTGTTGTGGCTGCTCACCGGGAGCTCCTCACTCGTCTTCCGTCGTCATCGTCGTCTCGTGCCGCCACCGATCGTCCCACCGGAGGCCGCGGGAGCGCTCGCGGGGTCGCGGGACCCTCGCGCTCATTTATCTCGACATCAAGATACCACGACGGCTCACGGACGGCCGGGAACCACGCCGGGCGCGTCCGCGACCCCGCACAGCGACGAACCACCTGTTCGGGTGCACTCGGACGCACTACGCACGGCTTGAGCCAGGTGACGCTCGGTCAGCACAGTGGGGGGGACCGCACCCGACGGACTGGAGCAGCCCGTGCACCCCTCGATCGTCCGCCCCACCCCCGCACCGGCCGCACCCGCCGCCGCGCCCGCCACCGCGCGCCGGGCCCAGCACCGCGCCCCCGGCCGCGGGCTGCCCGCCCGCCGCGCGCCGCGCGCCGTGGAGCTGGACGACACCGGTGCCGCCGAGGTCCTCACCTCCGTGCTGGCCGGCCTGCGCGCCGTCCCCGACGTCCCCCACGTCGACCTGCGCACCCGGCTGCGCGACCTCGCGCACGACCTGGTCGCCCGCCTCGACCTGCCCGGCACGCTGCTGGTCGCCAAGGCCGGCGCCGTGGCCGCGGTGGTGTTCACCGCCGTCCTGCTGCTGTGGCTGGCCGCCGCCGGCCGGCTCGGCTGACCCGCCGTGCCCGGGCTCACCCCGCGCCCCCGGCGCTACGTCCCCCGCCACTCCACCCGTGAGCCGCTGCGCCCCTGGGACGGGCGGCGGGTCGTCGACCTGACCACCACCGGCGCCTCCCCCACCGACGTCCTGCGCGACGTGCTGGACGCCCTCGGCGGCCTGGACGCCGCCGGCGCCGGGGACCCCCGGGACCAGCGCCGGGACGCGCCGGTCTAGGCGCGCACGAACCGCGCCACGCACTCCACGTGGTGCGTCATCGGGAACAGGTCGAAGGCGCGCAGCCCGTCGAGCACGTACCCGCGCCCGGCGAAGGAGGCCGTGTCCCGGGCCAGCGCCGCCGGGTCGCACGCGACGTACGCCACCGCGCGCGGGGCCAGGGCCGCGATCGCCTCCACGACCGCGCGCCCGGCGCCGGCCCGCGGCGGGTCCAGGACCACCAGGTCGGTGCGGCGGGCGGTCAGCTCCCCGTCCCCGAGCGCCTCCTCGACCGCCCCGGCCCACAGCTCGACCTGGGGCAGCGCGTGCAGGGACTTGCGGGCGTCGCGCACGGCGCGCTCGTCTCCCTCCACGGCCAGCACCGACCCGTCGGCGCCCACGGCGTCGGCCAGCAGCGCCGTGAACAGCCCCACCCCCGAGTACAGGTCGACGGCGCGCTCGCCCGGGCGCGGCTCCAGCGCCTCCAGGACGGCCTCGCCGAGGACGGCGGGGGCACCGGGGTGCACCTGCCAGAAACCCGCTCCCCCGACCCGGAAGGCGTGCTCGCGCCCGCGGACGGTGATCCGCTCGCCCACCCAGGTGCGCCCGGAGACCCGGTGCAGCCCCTCGGCGGTCCGCACCGCCACCGAGGCGTCCGGCAGCTTCGGCAGGTGCGCGTGCGTCCCCGGCTCGGGGGTCACCACGACCAGCGGGGCGGCCCCGTCGGACCCGGTGGCGACCTCGACGGTCTCCACGTTGCCGAACCGGGCGCCCAGCACCCCCGAGCCCACGACGCCGGTCGTGCTGATCGGGCAGTCCCGCAGCGGGACCACCTGGTGGGACCGGTGCCCGCGCAGCCCCGTGCGGCCCTCGGCGTCCACGGCGAACTGGGTGCGGGTGCGCCAGCGCAGGCCGTCGCGCCCGGCCCCGGGCACCTCCTCGACGGTGACGTCGAGCTCGGTGCCGGCCAGCCGCCGGAACTGCTCGGCGACCACGGCCGCCTTCAGCCCGCGCTGGCGGGCGGGCGCGACGTGCTGGAAGTCGCAGCCCCCGCACAGCCCCGGCCTGGCGACCGGGCACGGCGGCTCGACGCGGTCGGCGTCGGCGGTCAGGACCCGCACGGCGTCGGCGCGCCAGAACTTCGCGCCCTCGGCGCCCTCGGTCACCCGGGCCACGACCCGCTCACCGGGCAGGGCGTGCCGGACGAAGACGACCCGGCCCTCGTGCCGGGCCACGCAGTGGCCGCCGTGGGCCACCGGGCCGACCTCGACCTCGATCTCGGTCCCGCGCGCGTCCGGCCCGGCCGGGGCGGCCTGGCGGGTGCGGCGACGACGGGTGGGGCTGCTCACGGGTTCTCCTGGTGGTGGGTGGGGGCCGGGCCGACCGGGCCCCGGCGGACGGTGCCGGGGGCCGCGCGCTCGACGCGGTCCTCCATCCCGGCGGAACTGCTCAGCTGCCAGGGCACGCTGGCGACCATCACGCCGGGCTGGTAGCGCAACCGCGCCCGCAGCCGCAGCGCGGACTGGTTGTGCAGGAACGTCTCCCACCAGTGGCCCACGACGTACTCGGGCACGTACACGGTGACGAGGTCGCGCGGGTAGCGCTGCCGCATCGACCGCACGAACTCCAGGACGGGCTTGGTGACGTCCCGGTACGGGGAGTCCAGGACCGTCAGCGGCACCGGCAGGTCCATCTCCTCCCAGCGCCGCTGCAGCGCCGCGGCCTCCTGCGGGTCGACCGCGACCGTGACGGCCTGCAGGTCGGTCAGCCGGGCCGCGCGCGCGTAGGCCAGCGCCCGGATCGTCGGCTTGTGGATCTTGGAGACCAGGACGATGCCCCGGACGCCCGTCGGCAGCGCCTTGGCCTGCCGCTCGGCGGGGACCTCGATCTCCCGGGCCACGTTCGCGTAGTGGCGGCGGATGAGCTTCATGTTCGCGAAGACCACGACCATCGCCAGGATCGCGATCCAGGCGCCCTGGGTGAACTTGGTCAGCAGCACGATGACGAGGACCAGGCCGGTCAGCCCCAGGCCGACGCTGTTGATGACCCGCGAGCGCCGCATCTGCGCCCGCTTCGCCGGGTCCTGCTCCTCGCGCAGGTGCCGGGTCCAGTGCCGGATCATGCCGGTCTGGCTCATGGTGAAGGAGACGAAGACGCCGACGATGTAGAGCTGGATGAGCCGGGTGACCTCGGCGTCGAAGGCCAGGACCAGGACGATCGCCGTCAGGGCCAGGGCGATGATGCCGTTGGAGAAGGCCAGCCGGTCCCCGCGGGTGTGCAGCTGCTTGGGCAGGAACCCGTCGCGGGCCAGGATCGAGGCCAGCACGGGGAACCCGTTGAACGCGGTGTTGGCGGCGAGCACGAGGATGACGCCGGTGGCCGCCGTCACGACGTAGAAGGCGACCGGGAAGTGGTCGAAGACCGTCGCGGCGAGCTGGCCGATGACGGGGTCCTGCACGTAGCCGTCCCCGACCGGCACCCCGTCGCGCAGGAGCTGGTGCTCGGGGTCCTCCGCGAAGCGGACCCCGGTGACGTTGGCCAGGGTGATGATGCTCACGAGCATCGTGACGCTGGTCAGGCCCAGCAGCAGCAGCGTGGTCGCGGCGTTGCGGCTCTTGGGCTTGCGGAAGGCCGGCACGCCGTTGCTGATGGCCTCGACCCCGGTCAGCGCGGCCGCCCCGGAGGAGAAGGCGCGCAGGATGAGGAACGCCCCCGCCAGGCTCGTCAGGCCGCCGGAGATGTCGTGCTCGGCGGTGAGCTCGTACTGCGCGCTGGGGGCGTCGGGCAGGTCGCCGAACAGGAAGCGGGCGAAGCCCCACAGGGCCATCCCCAGGATGGAGGCCATGAAGATGTAGGTCGGGATCGCGAAGGCCGCCCCGCTCTCGCGCAGGCCCCGCAGGTTGGCCGCCATGAGCAGCAGCACCAGCGACACGGCGAACAGCGCCTCGTGCCCGCGCAGCGCGGGGATCGCCGCGGCCGCGTACTGCGCCCCCGAGGAGATGGACACCGCCACGGTCAGCACGTAGTCGACCAGCAGGGCGCTGCCGACGGTCAGTCCCGCGTTCGGCCCGAGGTTGACGGTCGCGACCTCGTAGTCCCCGCCGCCGGAGGGGTAGGCGTGGACGTTCTGCCGGTACGAGGCGACGACGACGAGCATCACGACCACGACCGCGGCGGCGATCCACGGCGAGAACGCGTAGGCCGCGATCCCGGCGATCGACAGGGTCAGGAAGATCTCGTCGGGCGCGTACGCCACCGAGCTGAGGGCGTCGGAGGCGAAGACCGGCAGCGCGATGCGCTTGGGGAGCAGGGTCTCGGACAGCTTCTCGCTGCGGAAGGGTCGTCCGACGAGGACGCGTTTGACCGCTTCGGTCACAGAGGGCACGTCTGCCGATGGTAGGTGCACCGGCCGGGTGCCCGCTGCCGGACGTCGTGCCCGGTGCCCCGGTGCTCCGCACAGGGTCACCGGGTAGCGTTCAGGACGTGCACTTCGTGATCATGGGCTGCGGCCGGGTCGGTTCGAGCCTGGCCCTCACCGTCGAGCAGCGCGGGCACAGCGTGGCGGTCGTGGACCAGAACGCCGACGCCTTCCGCCGCCTGGGCCCCACCTTCGCCGGGCGCCGCGTGACCGGTGTCGGCTTCGACCACGACACCCTCGTCGAGGCGGGCATCCACGAGGCCGGCGCGTTCGCCGCGGTGTCCTCCGGGGACAACTCCAACATCCTGGCCGCGCGGGTGGCGCGGGAGAAGTTCGACGTCGAGAACGTCGTGGCCCGCATCTACGACCCGGGCCGCGCCGAGGTGTACGAGCGCCTGGGCATCCCCACCATCGCGACGGTCCGCTGGACCTCCGACCAGGTCCTGCGCCGCCTGGTCCCGCAGGGGGCGCTGAGCGAGTTCCGCGACCCCTCCGGGCGCGTCGTGCTCGTCGAGGTGCCCGTGCACGAGGGCTGGGTGGGGCGCCCGCTGTCGGCGCTGGAGACCGCCGCGGGCGTGCGCGTGGCGTACCTGACCCGGCTGGGGCAGGGCGTCGTGCCCGCCCGGGGGATGGCCTACCAGCAGGACGACGCCCTGCACGTGGTGGTCGCCGACGACCGGGTCACCACGGCCGCGGCCGTCCTGGCCGCCGCACCGGAGGAGGGAGCCTGATGCGCGTCGTCATCGCCGGCGCCGGGATCGTCGGGCGGTCCATCGCCCGGGAGCTGCTCGGCAACGGCCACCGCGTGCTGCTGATCGACCGCAGCCCGGCCGCCATGAAGATCACCAGCGTCCCGGACGCGCAGTGGCTGCTCGCCGACGCGTGCGAGATCTCCAGCCTGGACGAGGCCGAGCTGGCCGACTGCGACGTCGTCGTGGCCGCCACCGGCGACGACAAGGCCAACCTCGTCGTGTCCCTGCTGGCCAAGACCGAGTACGGCGTCCCGCGCACGGTGGCCCGGGTGAACAACCCGAAGAACGAGTGGCTGTTCGACGAGGCGTGGGGAGTGGACGTCGCGGTGTCGACGCCGCGCCTGATGACCGCCCTGGTCGAGGAGGCCGTGAGCGTCGGCGAGCTGGTGCGGCTGTTCACCTTCCAGCAGGGCCGCACGTCCATGTCCGAGTACACCCTGGAGGACGGCAGCCCCGTGCTCGGGCGCACCGTCGGGGAGGTGGAGCTGCCGGAGGACACCGTGCTCGTGGCGATCGTGCGCGGCGAGCGCCCGCTGCCGCCCACCCCCGACGACGTCCTCGAGCCCGGCGACCACCTGCTGTTCCTGTCCGTGCCCGGGGCCGAGGCGGACCTGCGGACGATCCTCGCGGCCCCCTGACGGCGGGCGGTCGCGCTGGCAGGATCGGACCATGAGCCCGCAGCGCGACGCCACCCCGTCCGCGGTCGGCCCCGGCGCGCACGTGGCCGACAGCCACGACCGCATCCGGGTGCACGGCGCCCGGGAGAACAACCTCCGGGACGTGAGCGTCGAGCTGCCCAAGCGCCGGCTCACGGTCTTCACCGGGGTGTCGGGCTCGGGCAAGAGCTCGCTGGTGTTCGCCACGATCGCCGCGGAGTCCCAGCGGATGATCAACGAGACGTACTCGACGTTCGTGCAGGGGTTCATGCCGTCCCTGGCCCGGCCCGACGTCGACGTCCTCGAGGGGCTGACGACGGCGATCATCGTCGACCAGCAGCGCATGGGCGGCGACGCCCGCTCGACCGTGGGGACCGCCACCGACGCCCACGCGATGCTGCGGATCCTGTTCAGCCGGCTGGGGGAACCGCGCATCGGCGGCCCGCAGGCGTTCTCGTTCAACGTGGCGTCGGTCACCGCCAAGGGCGCGATGACGGTCGCCAAGGGCGCGGGGAAGAAGGAGGTGGTGGCGGACTGGTCGCGCACCGGGGGGATGTGCCCGCGCTGCGAGGGCCGCGGGCAGGTCGACGACCTGGACCTCGACGAGCTGTACGACGCGACGAGGAGCATCGACGACGGGGCGATCAAGGTGCCCGGCTACACGGTGGACGGCTGGTACGGCCGCATCTACCGCGCGTGCGGGTTCTTCCCCTGCGACGAGCCGGTCGCGCGGTTCACGCCCTCCGAGCTGGAGGCGTTCCTGTACGCCGAGCCGGTCCGGATCAAGGTCGACGGCATCAACGTCACCTACGAGGGGCTGGTCCCGAAGGTCCGCCGGTCGATGCTGTCCAAGGACGTCGACTCCCTGCAGCCGCACGTGCGGGCCTTCGTCGAGCGCCTCGCGACGTTCACCACCTGCCCGGACTGCGACGGGACCCGCCTGGCCGAGGGGGCGCGCCGCTGCCGGATCGGCGGGGTGAGCATCGCCGACGCGTGCCGCCTGCAGATCTCCGACCTCGCCACCTGGGTCGCGGAGCTGGACGAGCCGTCGGTGGCGCCGCTGCTGGCGAACCTGCGGGGCCTGCTGGACGCGTTCGTCGAGATCGGCCTGGGGTACCTGTCGCTGGAACGGGCCTCCGGCACGCTGTCCGGCGGGGAGGCGCAGCGGGTCAAGATGGTCCGGCACCTCGGGTCCGCGCTGACCGACACCACGTACGTCTTCGACGAGCCCACGACCGGGCTGCACCCGCACGACGTCCAGCGCATGAACGACCTGCTGCTGCGCCTGCGGGACAAGGGGAACACCGTCCTGGTCGTGGAGCACAAGCCCGAGGCCATCGTCGTGGCCGACCACGTCGTCGACCTCGGGCCCGGGGCCGGGCCGGCCGGGGGGACGGTCTGCTACGAGGGGACCGTGGACGGGCTGCGGACCAGCGGCACCGTCACCGGCCGGCACTTCGACGACCGGGCCGCCCTCAAGCCGCGGGTGCGCGCGGCGACCGGCACGCTGGCGGTCCGCGGCGCCTCCACCCACAACCTGCGCGACGTCGACGTCGACCTGCCGCTGGGGGTGCTGCTGGTCGTCACCGGGGTCGCCGGGTCGGGCAAGAGCTCGCTGGTCCACGGCGCGGTGTCCCCCCGCGAGGGGGTCGTGACCATCGACCAGAGCCCGATCCGCGGGTCCCGGCGCAGCAACCCCGCGACGTGGACGGGGCTGCTGGAACCGGTCCGCAAGGCGTTCGCGAAGGCCAACGGCGTCAAGCCCGCCCTGTTCAGCGCGAACTCCGAGGGCGCCTGCCCCACCTGCAACGGGGCGGGCGTCGTCTACACCGACCTGGCGATCATGGCCGGGGTGGCGACCACCTGCGAGGAGTGCGAGGGCCGGCGGTTCCTCGCCTCGGTGCTGGAGCACCGCCTCGGCGGCGCGAACATCGCGGAGGTGCTCGCGATGCCCGTGACCGAGGCGAGGGACTTCTTCGCCGCCGGCGAGGCGCGCACCCCGGCCGCGCACGCGGTCCTGGACCGGCTGGCCGACGTGGGGCTGGGGTACCTCACCCTCGGGCAGCCCCTGACGACGCTGTCCGGCGGCGAGCGGCAGCGCCTGAAGCTCGCCGCGCACCTGGGCGAGCCCGGCGGCGTGCTCGTCCTGGACGAACCCACCACCGGCCTGCACCTGGCCGACGTGCAGCAGCTGCTCGGGCTGCTGGACCGGCTCGTGGACTCGGGCAGGTCGGTCGTCGTCATCGAGCACCACCAGGCGGTGATGGCGCACGCGGACTGGATCGTCGACCTGGGGCCGGGCGCCGGTCACGACGGGGGCCGGGTCGTGTTCGAGGGCACCCCCGCCGACCTCGTCGCGGCGGGCTCGACCCTGACGGCCCAGCACCTGGCCCGGTACGTCGGCGCCCCGGGCGCGCGGGCCGTCAGGAGCTGACGAACGCGCTGACCGCGCCCGCGAAGCGCGGGTCGGTCGGGGCGGCGCCGTGGTCGCCGCCGACGAGGACCAGCCGCGCCCCGGGGACCGCGGCCGCCAGCACCTGCGGCCGGGCCGCCAGCGGGTCCGCGTCCCCGGCCACGACCAGCGTCGGGGCGGTGATCGAGGCCAGGTCGACCGGGCGGTCGTGCACCGCGTCGGCCTGCGCCGCCAGCGCCAGCAGGTCGTTGCCCGTGGAGGCGGCGAACTCGCGGAACCCGCGGACCACCGGGTCGGTGATCGTCCCCGGGTCCCCGGCGCGCAGCGCGGCGGCGAGCCGCGAGGGCGCCAGGACGCGCGTGTCCACCCCGCCGAGCTCGACCAGGCCGGCCCCGACCCCACCGAGGACGAGCCGGTGCACCCGGGCGGGTCCGGTCGAGGCGACGAGGGAGGCGACCACGGCCCCCATCGAGTACCACACGAGGTCGACGTCGGGCACCCCCAGCGCGTCGAGCACCTCCACGACGTCCCGGGCCATCCGCGCCTCGCCGTACCGCGCGGGGTCGTGCGGGGCCGCGGACCGGCCGTGACCGCGCGCGTCGAGCGCCAGGACCCGTCGCCCGGCCGCCAGCAGCGCCCGCGGCAGACCCGAGCGGGGCCACTCGGTGCGGGCGCTGGCGCTGAAGCCGTGGTGCAGCAGGACGGGGCGGTCGCCGGCGGGACCGCCCCAGTCGTGGACGGCGAGCGTCAGGCCGTCCGACGTGCGCACCTCGCGCGTGCGGTCGGCGGACGGGTCGAGGTCGTTCGTGAGCACGGCGCGTCCCTCCGGGTGGGTGCCGCCGACGCTAGGGCACGGGCGGAACCCACCGGTCCCCGCCCCCGCCGGCGCGCCCGGACGGGGCCCGGGCGTGCCCGATGATGGTGCGATGACCTCCCCCGCCTCCCCCGACGCCCCGGTCCAGTCCTACAAGCTCCGCCGCGGCCGGATGGGGGTCGTCCGCCAGGAGGCGCTGGCCGAGCACCTGGGGCGGTACGAGGTCCCGGCGGGCACCGGCGTGCTGGACCTCGCCGCCCTGTTCGGCGACGCGAACCCGGTGGTCCTGGAGATCGGGTCCGGGATGGGCGACGCCACGCTCGCCATGGCCCGGGACGCCCCGGACGTCAACGTCCTCGCCGCCGAGGTCCACACCCCGGGCATCGGGGCGCTGCTGCAGGGGCTGGTCGAGCACGGGGTGACGAACGTGCGGCTGCTGGAGGGCGACGGCCGGACGCTGCTGACCGAGCGGATCGCGCCGGGCAGCCTGGCCGGGGTGCGGGTCTACTTCCCCGACCCCTGGCCCAAGGCCCGCCACCACAAGCGCCGGCTGATCGGCCCGGGGTTCGTCGAGCTGGTCGCCGACCGCCTCGCGCCCGGCGGGACGCTGCACTGCGCGACCGACTGGGAGCCCTACGCCGAGCAGATGGTCGAGGTGATCGGCGCGTCCGGGCGGTTCACGCTGGACCCCGACCGGTCCCGCCCGGCGTGGCGGCCGGTGACCCGCTTCGAGCGCCGGGGCCTGGCGCTGGGGCACGTCGTGAACGACGTCCTGGCGACGGTCCGGCCTACTGCTCGACCTTGACCAGCCGGCGCCGCTTCACGGTGAAGCCCTCGGGCAGCGTCCCCTCCTTGAGCATCCGCAAGGGGCAGCGCCTGCACTTGTCCTTCGACTCGCAGCACTTCGACTTCGGGGTGAGGGCCTTCTTCTTCGCCACCGCAGGAAACTAACAGGGCTCCGGCGGCGGGCCGTTCACTCCTCGGCGGCCGCCGCGTGCGGGGCCTGCAGCGGCGTGCGGCCCTTGAGCAGCATCACCCCGGCGACCACGACGCCCAGCAGCAGCAACGGCCAGCCGAGCGCGAGCTTCGTCACGGCCAGCGCCGTCGTGTTGCCCGCCAGGTACAGCGGCAGCTGCACCGCCACCCGCACGAGGTAGCCGGCCAGCAGCAGGGCCGTGAGCTTCTGGCACAGGGAGACGATCCCCCGGTCGCGCCGCCACGCCGTCGGCTCCTCGGTCACGGCCCCCACGAGGAAGCCCACCACGGGCCAGCGGGTCACCATCGAGACGACGAACACCACCGAGAGCGCCAGGTTCAGCAGGATGCCGGGCAGGAACACGTCCTGCGCCCGGCCGGTGCGGGAGGCGACTAAGGCGGCCACGGCCGTGACGAGGATGCCGCCGACCGCGAACTGCAGGGTCTCGCGCCGCACGACGCGCACCACCAGCGCCACGAGCATCACGGCGATCGAGGCGCCGACCGAGACCAGCAGGTCGCGGGTGGTCAGCCAGCCGACGAGGAACGCCAGCGGGGCGACGGCCGAGTCGACCACGCCCCGCCAGCCGCCGAGGGCCGCCGACAACCGCTGGCGGACGAGCTCCTCGACGGTCGCGGGTGCGCTCACGCGGCTCCTACGCCTTCTCGGCGCACACGAGCTCGTACACCGGGTTGAAGATGACCCGCTGACCGTCGTCGCACGCCACCCTCCCCCGGGCCTTCACCCGGCGGCCCGGCTCGACCCCGGCGATCCTGCGGCGGCCCAGCCACACGAGGTGGATGGAGCCCGACCCGTCGAACAGCTCGGCCTCCAGGGCGGGCACCCCGCCCCGCGGCCGCAGGGTCACCGACCGCAGCGTCCCGCAGACGCACGCCTTGGTGCGGTCGCGGATCTGGTCGCAGGGGGTCCCGCCGTTGCGCACGGCGTCCTCCTGGGCCTCCTCCGCAGCCAGGTCGGACTCGGAGGCGGTGAAACGTGCGAGCGCACGCCGCCACAGCGGCGTGCTCAGCACTGAGGACTTCGACACGGCACCCACAGTAGGCCCTCCAGGAGCGGACGAGGGTGCAACGTCACCCGGACCGCTGGTGTTCCCGGCGCGGCCGGCGACCGGTGGCGCGCGCCCGGTCGCCGCACCCCGGTCAGCGCACCTCGGTGATCTCCGGCCCCCGCTCGAAGGGCTTGAGGTCGTCGGCGGCCGCGGCCTGCGGCGCCTGCGGGGCGGCCTGCTCGGGCTGCTGCGGCAGCTGCAGCGGGATCAGCTCGCGCGGCGCCATCGCCTCCTCCCCGCGCACCACGACGGCCTCGCGCACGACCGACTCCAGCTCCTGCGCGGCCGCCGGGTCGTGCGCGGCGGGACCGGTGAACACGGCCCGCAGGAACCACCGGGGGCCGTCGATCCCGGCGAAGCGGGTGGGCTGGTGGGCGGTGCGGCCGTCCTCGGTGCGCACCGGCAGCCAGCAGAGCAGCTCGCGGCCCAGCGGGCCGTCCTGCTCCTCGGACGCGCCGCCCTGGGCCACGACGGCCTCGCCGATCTCGGTGCGGATCTCGTCCCAGACGCCGCTGGAGCGCGGCGCGGCGAACGCCTGCAGCTGCACGCTGGAGCCGTTCAGACCGATGGTCACCGCGATGACCCGGCCGGTGGCCTCCTCGACCTCGAAGCGCAGCTCCATGCCCTGGCGGCCGACCAGGCGCAGCCCGCCCAGCGACAGCCGGTCCTCGTCCTCGTCGACCTCGGAGACGTCGAACGGGCCGCCGGAGCGGTCGAACGCCTCCACGGCCACCGCGCGCGGCGGGGCGCCGGCCTCGGCGGCCGCGCGCGCCGCGGGGTCGTCGACGACGCCGGAGGAGGCCGTGGCCGGCTCGGCGCCGGACTCGGCGGTGGTGACCGTCTCGGAGACGGCCGGGGCGGGGTCGGAGGTCGCGGTGTCGGCGACCTTGCGGCGGCGGAACAGGCTCACGGTCGCTCCTCGGAGGGCTGGGTCGGGACGGGGTCGGCGACGGTCGGCACCAGGGCGTCGGAGCCGCCGGTGGAGCCGTGGCCCCCGGCGCCGCGCACCGACCCCGGCAGCTGCGGCACGGGGACGAAGCGGACCCGCTCGACGCGCTGGACGACGAGCTGGGCGATCCGGTCGCCGGCCCGCAGGTGCACCGCCTCGCGCAGGTCGGTGTTGTGCAGCGTGACGCGGATCTCCCCGCGGTACCCGGCGTCGACCGTGCCGGGCGCGTTGAGCGTGGTCAGGCCCCGCTTGGCCGCCAGCCCCGAGCGGGGCACCACGAAGGCCGCGTAGCCCTCGGGCAGCGCGATGGAGACCCCGGTGGGGACGTTGGCGCGCTCCCCCGGCCCCACGACGACGTCCACGCGGGTCGTCAGGTCCGCCCCCGCGTCGCCGGGGTGGGCGTAGGTGGGCAGGGCCTCGGGGACCGCGAGCACGGTCTCCACCGCCAGGGTGGCTCCCGGCGCCGCGGGGGGCTGTTCCGTCACGGGGCTCGACCCTACCCGTCCCGCCCCGCGTGCGACCCTGAGCGGGTGCAGAGCGCGACGCGTCCCCCACGACCCCACCCGCAGCCGGACCGGGACTGGGACGGGCGGGAGCGGTGGTGGCCCGCGGTGACGTCGTGGTTGTCGTGGTCGCCCGCCGTCGTCGGCGGCGGGCTGGTCGCCCTGCCGATCTGGGGGTGGGAGGGCGCCGCCGTCGGCGCCGCGCTCGGCGCGCTGCTGGCCGCCGGCGTCCTGCTGAGCCTGGCCTGGACGACCGAGCTGACCGACCGCGAGTTCCGCGTCGGTCGCGCGCGGCTGCCGCTGGACGTCGTCTCGGGGGTCGACGTCGTCGCCCGCGGTGAGCGCCGGCACGCCCTGGGGCCCGGGCTCGACGCCCGGGCCCACCTGGCGGTGCGTTCGTGGATCGGCCCGGCCGTGCGGATCCACCTGGACGACCCGGCCGACCCCACGCCCTACTGGGTGGTCTCGACCCGCCGCCCGCAGCGACTGGCCGCCGAGATCAGGCGGCGCAGTCGTTGCAGATGATGCGGCCGTCGCCGGAGTCGTGCAGCTGGCTGCGGTGCACCACCAGGAAGCAGCTGGTGCACGTGAACTCGTCCTGCTGGCGCGGCAGGACCCGCACCGACAGCTCCTCGTTGGACAGGTCCGCCCCCGGGAGCTCGAACCCCTCGGCCGCCTCCGTCTCGTCCTCGTCGACGGCGCCCGAGCTCTTGTCGGTGCGACGCGCCTTGAGCTCCTCGATGGAGTCCTCGTTCAGCTCGTCGTCGTTCTTGCGCGGTGCGTCGTAGTCGGTCGCCATGACCTCGCCTCACACTCCATGCCGTCTCGTCGTGCAGGCACCGGGTGTCCCGGTGCGGCGGGGTCAACGCCCCGACCGCCCGATCCATGCCCGGACCTGCTCGTCCCCACCCGTTCCCACGCCCCTGTCGAGCGTGAGCGAGCACGCATCATGACCTACCGGCGTGCGACGTTCGAACCGGGGCGGGTCGTGGGCCGGGGCGCCGCCGCCGGCGCCGTGCCGCCGCTGCGGCGTCACCCACGGGAGCGCACTGCCGTCCCAGCGGTCACATCGACGCTCACGCAACGCATTTGACCGTCCACGAGTGACACTCCCGGAGTTGGACGAGCGCCGCCGGCGACGTAGTGTGCTCGCGTCCCCGCCGATCCGGCCGTTCGACCCGCGCTCCCCGGAGCCCGTTCCCGAGCGCGAGGCCGTGAGGAGCTCCCGACAGCCGCAGGGAGGTGCCGTGCCCGTGACCGAACCCAGCACGTCCGTCGACACCACGTCCGTCCCGACGTCCACCGAGGCGTCCACCCCGACGACCGCCGCGACCGACACGTCGCCCGCGTTCGTCGCCGAGCTCTCCGATCGCGTCCGGCGCACCCGGGCCACGATCGACTCCGCCGCCGCCGCCGGCGACGACGACCTCGCCCAGGCCCTCCTGGACGACCTCGAGGGCCTCGTCGAGCTCGCCAGCGCCCACGACGTGGCGCTGCCCGACACCGTCGAGTACCTCGCCCGCAACCAGCACGCGGTCATCGACCTCACGACCACGCACCTCACGACGCCCGCCGAGTGCGCCCCGGCGTGAGACCCCGCACCACCCGGAGAGCCTGACCCTCGACCCGAGGGTCAGGCTCTTCCTCGTCCGGTCACCCCAGGTCCAGGGCCGCCCGCAGCGCCGGGTGCAGGCCCGGTCCGGCGGCCAGCAGGCCGTGGGTGCCCGCGGCGGACCCGGCGAAGTCGGTGACGACCGCGCCCGCCTCGCGGGCGACGAGCCAGCCCGCCGCGAAGTCCCAGGGGTTCAGGCCCCGCTCGTAGTAGGCGTCGACGCGACCGGCGGCCACCGAGCACAGGTCCAGCGACGCCGTCCCCACCCGGCGCAGGTCGCGCACCCGCGGCAGCAGGCGCGCCAGGACCGCGGCCTGCTCGGAGCGCCGCTGCGCGTCGTAGCTGAAGCCCGTCGCCACCAGCGCCTGCCCCAGCTCGGGACCGTCGCCGCAGCGCAGCGTCCGGACCCCCCGCGCGTCCGACAGGGTCGCCCCCGCCCCGAGCGCGGCGGCCCACGTCTCCCCCGCGGAGGGGTCGACCACGGCCCCGGCCAGCACGGTCCAGGTGGCCGGGTCGGGACGGCCCTGCGCCCGGACGACGGCCACGCTCACCGCGTACGAGCGCAGGCCGTACAGGTAGTTCACCGTGCCGTCGATGGGGTCGACGACCCACGTCAGGCCGCTCGTGCCGCCCTCGTGGCCCTCCTCCTCGCCGAGGAACCCGTCCTCGGGGCGCGCGTCGCGCAGGTGCTGGCGCAGCAGCTGCTCGGAGGCGGTGTCCATGGCCGTCACGACGTCCGTGGGGCTGGACTTCGTGGCGGCGACCTCGACCCGGTCGGGGCGCCCGCGGGAGATCAGCTCACCCGCGGCGGTCGCGACCCGCACGGCCAGGTCCCGCAGCTCGGCGGGCTCGGGGGTCGGCACCGCTCAGGCCGGGGCCGGGGCGCGGTAGTCCTCGCCCGTCGCGGCCGGCAGCTGGGCGCGCAGGTTGCGGCAGCAGTCGACCGGGCACACGGTGTGCGAGGGACCCAGGTCCCCGGCGGCCGGCTGCTCGGGGGCCTCGCCGCGGGCCTGCGCGGCGCGCTCCTCGACCAGGTCCACCAGACCGGCCACGAACTGCTCGTGCGCGCCCACGGTCGCCGCGCGGGCGAACGGCAGGCCGATCTCCCCGGCGGTCTCCCGGGCCTCGGTGTCGAGGTCGAACTTGACCTCCATGTGGTCGCTGACGAACCCGATGGGGGCCACGACGACGCCGGGGACGCCGTCGGCGTGCAGGGCGCGCAGGTGGTCGTTCACGTCCGGTTCGAGCCAGGGCTGGCTCGGCGGGCCGCTGCGGGAGCAGTAGGCCAGGTCCCAGGCCAGCTCGCGCCCGGCCAGGGCCGAGGCGCGGCGCGCGACCTCGGCCGCGACGTCGAGGTGCTGGCGCACGTACGCCCCGCCCCCGGCCGCCGGCGGGCCCGAGGCGTCGTTCATGGCGTCCGGGACGCTGTGGGTGACGAACACGACGCGGGCACCGGCGCGGGCGGGCTCGGGCAGCTGCTCCAGCGCCCCCGCGACGCCGCGGGCGTTGACGTCGGCGAAGGCCGGGTGGTTGAAGTAGTGCCGGATCTTGTCCACGGACAGGTACCGGCCCTCCTCGGCGAGGGTGGCGAGCGCCCCGCCGAGGTCCTCGCGGTACTGCCGGCAGCTGGAGTACGACGAGTAGGCGCTGGTGAACACGGTCAGCACGCGGCGGGCACCGCCCTCGTGCGCCTCGCGCAGCACGTCGGTGACGTAGGGGGCCCAGTTGCGGTTGCCCCACAGCAGGGGCAGCCCGGCCAGGCCGCGCGCGTCGAGCTCGGTGCGCAGCTGCGCCAGCAGCTCCTTGTTCTGGTCGTTGATGGGGCTCTTGCCGCCGAAGTGCAGGTAGTGCTCGGCGACGTCCTCGAGGCGCTCGCGGGGGATGCCCCGGCCGCGCGTCACGTTCTCCAGGAACGGCATGACGTCGTCGGGGCCCTCGGGACCACCGAAGGACAGCAGCAGGACGGCGTCGTACGGGGTGGCGTCACTCACCCCCTCATCATCCTCTCCCCGGGCAGGTCGTCGCGCCCGGGTCCACCCGAGGCGGGGTGGGAGGTGGCAGAGTGCATCCGCGATGATGGCCCGCATCACGTTTCCGGGAGGGCGCCACCTATGCAGGACCTGAGGCTCGTCGGGGTCCACGACGACGGTGAGCACGTCGTGCTGGTCGCGACCGACGGCAGTCGCTACCGACTGCGGGTGGACGAGGCGCTGCGCGCCGCCGTGCGGCGCGACCGGGCGCGGCTGGGGCAGCTGCAGATCCAGATGGGGGCGCAGCTGCGGCCCCGGGACATCCAGGCGCGCATCCGCGCCGGGGAGACGGCCGAGGAGGTCGCGGCGGCCGGGGGCCTGACGGTGGAGCACGTGCGCCGGTACGAGGGCCCGGTGCTGGCCGAGCGCGCGCACGTCACGGGCCTGGCGCGGCGCACGCCGTACGGCCGGTCCTCGCTGGCCGGCAGCCTGGACGACGTGGTGGTGGCGCGGCTGTCGGCGCGGGCCGTCGACCCCGAGGGCGCCCGCTGGGACGCGTGGCGCACCGAGGAGGGCGGCTGGGTCGTGCAGTGCGAGTTCGTCGCCGGGGGGCGCGGGCGGGTGGCGCGCTGGGGCTTCGACCCGGCCGCGCGGGTCCTGTCCGCGCACGACGACGAGGCGCGCTGGCTGTCGGAGGAGGAACCGGCCGAGCCGGGTCCGCTGCCGGCCCGCCGCCTGGTGTCGGTGCCCGGTGAGGGCCCGCGCCCGGGGGCCGAGCGGGTCTACGACGTCGAGGCCGACGGCGGGGTGCGCACCAGCCAGACCGACGTCCTGCTCGACGCCCTGGAGTCCGCCCGCGGCGTCCGGCCCGGGCAGTCCACCGCGCCCGGGGCGGGCAGCGCGTCGGCGGCCCCGCGCACGGACGCCCTGACGGCCGACCCGCCGCCGGCGCACCCGGCGGCCTCCGCGCCCGGCGACGTGGTCGACCGCACGGTGCTGCCCGACGAGCACCTCGAACCCGACGACGGCACGGTCGACGGCACCGGCGACGACCCGGTCGACGGCACGGTCGACGACACGGTCGGGGCCGGGGCGACCGCCACGGACGGCGGCCTCGCCGAGGTCGACGGGACCCGCGCCCGCACCGGGGCCGACGGGCCCGGCACGCCCCCGGCGGACGACCCGGCGCCCGCGGACGAGCCGGCCGCCGAGGGCGCCGGGGACGGCAGCACACCGGTCCCCGCCGAGCCCGAGCCCGCACCCGCCGAACCGGCGCCGACACCGAACCCCCAGCGCCGCAACCGGTCCGCCCGCCGGGGGTCCCCCGCCTCGAAGCGGTCGAGCGTCCCGAGCTGGGACGACATCATGTTCGGGACGAAGAAGGACTGAGGCCGCCGACGGCGGGGTCCGCGGTGGGGACGCGGACCCGGCCGGCGAGCGCCGCCACGAGCAGCGACGTCACGACGAGGGCCCCGAGCGCGGCCCGCAGCGAGAACGCCTCGGCGAGCAGGCCGACCAGGGGCGGGCCGACGAAGAACGCCGGCCACTCCCCCAGGTTGACGAACGTCACGGCGCGGCCGGGGGCGATGCCGGGCTGGTTCCCGGCCAGGCCCATCACGGTGGGGAACACGCAGCCGCACCCGACGCCGACGAGGGCGAACCCGGCCAGCGCGGTGGGCACGGACCCGCCGGCGACGGCCAGCAGGACGCCGGCGGCGGTCGTGAGCGCCGAGACCCGCAGGAACCGCACCCGTCCGAGCAGGTCGACCAGCCGGTCCCCGACCGTGCGGGTCAGGGTGATGGACAGCGAGAAGCACACCAGCGTCAGCGACCCGGTGGCGACGCTCGCGCCGATCGAGACCGAGTACTGCGCGCTCCACTGCACGGCCGAGCCCTCGGTGACGGCCCCGAGCAGGGCGATGACGGCGAGCAGGACGATCTGCCGGGTGGGGCGCCCCCGCCCGGCGCGGGCGGCGGCGCCGTCGGGCGCACGGGCCGGGCGCGGTGCGCGGGGGACGGCGGAGGCGGTGCAGCACAGGGCGACCGCGAGCACGACGTGGCAGACGGCGAGCTGCTGCCAGGGCGCGGTGCCCAGCCGCCCGGCGAGCACCCCGGCCAGTCCCCCGCCCAGCTGCCCGACGCTGAACCAGGCGTGGAACGAGGACATGATGCTGCGGCCGTAGCGGCGCTCGACGGTGACCGCGAGGGCGTTCATGGGGCCGAACAGCAGGCCGGTGGCGCAGCCCTGCACCGCCAGCGCCGCGACCAGGACCGCGACGGAGGACGACCCGGCGGCCAGCGGGGCCGCGAGCAGGAGCAGGGCGGCCCCGGGCAGGGCCAGGACGCGCGGGCCGGTGCGGGCGATGACGCGGGTCAGGACGAGGAGCGCCAGCAGCGTGCCCAGCGGCATGGCCAGGACGACCAGGCCCCAGCGGGCGTCGTCCAGCCCGAGCTGGGCCTTGACGGTGGGGATGCGCCCGGCCCAGCCGCCCATCACCGCCCCGGCGGTGAGGAAGAGGACGACGACGGCGGCGCGGGCCCGGCGCGGTGGAGGGTCCTGCGCCGGGTCGCCGGGGACGGGACGGGGTACGGGGCGCACCCCGGCAACCTAGCCGCCGGTCAGCAGGGCACGGTGAACAGCGGGACGAGCCGCTCGGCGTCGGACAGGGCGCCGTGCTGGCCGACGAGCCGCAGGGTCTCGGGGCGCATGGTCGCGGAGTTCACCACGGCGATGTCGTCGCGCATGACGGCCAGGACGTCGCCGATGCGGCCGCTGACGCGGTCCTCGACGGGGCCGAACCAGCCGGCCGCGACGGCCTGCTCGCGCAGCAGGACCTCGGCGGAGGCGCCCAGCCGGCGCGCCCACCGATCGGCGACCTGCTGCGCCGCACCGGCTTCGGTGTACAGCTGCACGGTGCGCGGTTCCCCGCCGCAGTGCCGCACCCCGGCCAGCAGGCCGGGTTCGGCGGCCAGGTCGACCCGCTGCGGGGCGTGGACGTCGACCATGCCGTGGTCGGCGGTGACCACGAGCAGGGTCCCGCGCGGCAGCCGGCGGGCCAGGGCGGCCAGGGCCTCGTCGACGCGTTCGAGCTCGGCGGTCCACTCCCCGGAGTCCACCCCGGCGCCGTGCCCGGTGTGGTCGAGCTTGCCCCAGTACAGGTACGTGAACTGCCGGGGCGCGGAGCGGACCGCGGTGACGGCCGCGTCGACGCGGGCCTCGAGGCGCTCGGGGGTCCCGACGAACCGGCCGCCGCGCAGCGCGGCCTCGGTCAGCCCGGAGCCGTCGAAGTGCGGCGGGGCGACGCGGGCGACGTCGACCCCGGCGGCCGCCAGGCGCTGGAACAGCGTGGGGTGCGGCTGCCAGCGGCGGGGGTCGACGTCGGCGTCCCACTGCAGCTCGTTGAGCAGCCGGTCGCGGTCGGGGTCGAGCACCTCGTACCCGACGAGCCCGTGGCCGCCGGGGGCCAGGCCGGTGCCGAGCAGGCCCATGCTCGTGGCGGTCGTGGTGGGGAACCCGGCGGTCAGGACGCGGTGCAGGCCGTCGGCGCGCCACCGCCGCATGGTGCCGGTGTGCCCGGACCGGGCGGCGAGCAGCAGCTCGCCCATCCCGTCGACCAGGACCAGGCACACCCGGTCGGCGGTGGGCAGGTGCAGCGCGGCGCGGGCGTCGTCGAGCTCGGCCACCCCCAGCGCGCGGCCCACGGCGGGCACCAGGTCGGCCAGGGTGTCCCGCCCGTACGCGGGGACGGGCAGGGCGGCGGGGGCGAGCACGGTCAGCGCGCGGTGACGGCGGACAGCGCGCGGGCGAAGTCCAGGGCGGCGGTGACCGCGGCGGCCCCCTCGGCGGCGCTGGCGATCCGCACCGTCAGGTCGTCCCCGGTCAGCGACCCGGTGTAGCCGTGGTCGGCGTCGCAGTCGGGGTCGGGGCAGGACGCCGGCTCCAGGTCGACCCGGTGCAGCGCGCCCCAGCCCAGCGTCAGGCTGACCTCGGTGGGGGTGCCGCCGGGGCGGTGGTCGGCGGGGCGGGTGACGACCTGGGACACCACGACGGAGGTGACCCGCGACAGCGGCACCGTCTCGGTCGAGCAGACGGCGTACGGCTCGGTGGCGGTGTCGTCGGGGCCGTGGTCGTCGGCGTGCGCGACGACGAGGCGGGTGGGGGTCGTGGCGAGCACGGTGACGTGCCGCCGCACCTCGTTGGCGTCGAAGGTCGTCTCGGGGTGGACCAGGTGGGCGTGGACCGGTTCGCCGGCCACGCAGGTCCGCAGGCAGTCGGCCACGAGCTCGGGGTAGTACCCGGCTCGTTCGAGGTCCTTCAGCAGGGCGACCGGGAGGTCGGACCCGGCACGGGTGTCGGTGCGGTCGCGCATCCCCCCATCATCCCGCACGCCTAGAGGGGCAGGGTCCGGCGGTCGGGGTCGGCGCGGCCCTGCGGGGGGGCGACCCGGACGACCACGTCGAGGCAGGTCGCGCCCCGCTCGGCGACCAGGACGGGGGTCAGCCGCAGCTCGGCGATCTCGGGCACGGCGTCGGCGAGCACGGCGACCCGGGCGATGACGTCCTGCAGGGCCGGGACGTCCAGCCGCGGGGAGCCGCGGTGCCCGAACAGCTTGGGGGCGGCCTTGATCGACCGGACGAGGTCGTCGACGTCGACGTCGGTCAGCGGCGGGATCCGGTAGGCGACGTCGCCCATGAGGTCGATGGGGTCGCCCTCGACGCCGAAGGCGAGGACCGGCCCGAACAGCGGGTCCTCGGTGCTGCGCACCAGGCACGGCACCCCCAGGGCCGCCATCGGCTGGACCGCGAGGGTCCGGGCCGCGGCGCCGAAGACCTCGCGCATCTCCTGCACGGCCCCGCGCAGCGCCTCCGGGCTCGACAGCCCCAGCCGGACCCCGCGCAGGTCCTGGCGGCCGGCCAGCTCCTCGCCCACGGTCTTCAGGGCCACCGGCCAGCCGAACCGCTCGGCGGCCTCGACGGCCTCCTCGACCCCGCCGACCTCGGCGCGCGGCAGCAGGGCGATCCCGACGGCCTCCAGCAGCGCCGTGCGGGCCTCCCGGTCCAGCGTGGTGCCCCCGGGGTGCTCGGCGAGCGCGTGCTCCACGACCGCGCGCGCCCGCGGCAGGTCCACGCCCTCGGGGGCCACGGGGTGGCCGCGGTCCTTGCGGCGCCACTCGGAGTACCGCACGACGGCGGCGAGCGCCCGCACGGCGTCCTCGGGGGTGGGGAAGCTGGGGACGGTGGGGCACTCGTCGTCGGTGGCGTCCGAGCCCAGGGCCCCCACCCGGGCGGCGGAGACCGAGCGGGTGCCCAGGAAGCAGGTGACGCACGTCTTGCCGCCCTCGGCGGCCGTGCGGGCGACGGCGGTGGCCGCGGCGGCGTCGACGGTGGCCGTCGGCGGCACCCAGCTGGCGACGACGGCGTCGACCTGCGGGTCGGCGAAGGCCCGCCGCAGCGCGTCGGTGAAGACCTCCACACCGGCCTCGGGGTGCACGGAGGTGGGGCCGTGCACGACCTGCAGGTCCCAGCTGACGCAGGCGTCGGCGGCGAGGGTGCCCAGGGCGTCGGAGTTGCCGACGATGGCGATGCGGGACCCCGCCGGCAGGGGCTGCTCGACGGCGACCTGGGCGACGTCGAACAGCTGGTGGACGTTCTCGACGCGGATGACCCCGGCCTGGCGCAGCATCGAGTCCACGACCTCGAACGGCACCTCCGAGCGCCGCACGGTGTGCCCGGGCGGGACGCCGAACCCGGAGGCGCCGGACTTCACGACGATGACGGGCTTGCGCCGGGCCAGCCCGCGGGCGACGCGGCTGAACTTGCGGGGGTTGCCGACGCTCTCGAGGTAGAGGCCGACGGCGGCGGTGGCCTCGTCGTCGTGCCAGAACTGCATGAGGTCGTTGCCGGAGACGTCGGCGCGGTTCCCGGCGGAGACGAAGGTGGAGATGCCCAGGCCGCGGCGGTGCGCGGAGCTGAGGACGGTGACCGCGAGCGCCCCGGACTGGCTGAAGAGCCCGAAGCGGCCCGGCGGGGGGACCTCCTGGGCCAGGGAGGCGTTGAGCCGGACGTCGGGCGCGGTGTTCACGACGCCGAAGGAGTTGGGCCCGATGACGCGCATGCCGTTGGCGCGGGCGATGCGGACCAGCTCGCGCTGCAGCTCCACGCCCTCGGGGCCGGTCTCGGCGAACCCGCTGGAGACGACGACCAGGCCGCGCACCCCGGCGGCGGCGCAGTCGCGCACGGCGGCCAGGGCGGTGGCGGGGGCGACGGCGACGACGGCGAGGTCGACGGGCTCGCCGATGTCGCGCACGGAGGCCAGCAGCGGCACGCCGAGCAGCTCCTCACCGGCGCCGGCGGCGTTCACGGCGTGCACGGCGCCGGTGAAGCCGCCGGAGACGAGGTCGGCCAGCAGCCGGTGCCCGACGGTGCCGGGGGTGCGGCGCGCGCCGACGACGACGACGGACTTCGGCGTGAGCAGGGCCGTGACGCTGCGGGCCTCGGCGCGCTGCTCGCGGGCGCGCATGACGTCGACGGAGCGCTCGGTGGCGTCGATGTCGAAGGAGACGTCCAGGACGCCGTCGACGTAGCCCTGGCGCACCTCGAACCCGGCCTCGCGGAAGACGCCGATCATCTTGGCGTTGGTGGGCAGGACGTCGGCGGTGAAGCGGCGGATGCCGCGCTCGCGGGCGGCGGCGGCGAGGTGCTCGAGCAGGACCGAGCCCAGGCCGCGGCCCTGGTGGGCGTCGGAGATGTTGAAGGCGACCTCGGCCGAGCGGGGGCGGCCGGGGCGGACGGGGGCGGCGTCGAAGCGGGCGATCCCGACGATGTCCTGCCCGACGGTGGCCACGAGGGCCACGCGGTCGACGTGGTCGACCTGGGTGAAGCGGGCCAGGTCGCGGCGCGACAGGCGCGGCATGGGGGCGAAGAAGCGGAAGTACCGCGACTCGTCGGACTGGCGGTCGTGGAAGGCCGCGACGGCGTCGGCGTCGTCGGGCCGGATGGGGCGGACGTGGGCCGTCCCGCCGTCCCGCAGGGCCACGTCGGCCTCCCACCGGGTCGGGTAGCCCACGGGCGGCAGCGGCATGCCCCCGATCCTAGGACGATGGGCCCGTGGAGTTCGGGGAGGTCCTGCGGGGCCGGCGCATGGTCAGGCGCTACGACGGGGCGCCGGTGCGGGACGAGGTGCTGGGGCGGGTCCTGGCCGCGGGGCTGCGGGCGCCGAGCGCGGGCAACAGCCAGGGCCGGGACCTGCTGGTGCTGCGCTCGGCCGCCGACCGGGAGCGGTTCTGGGCGTGCTCGGCCGGGCCGGGCCCGGCCGACGCCTGGCTGGAGGGGATGCGGACGGCACCGGTGGTGGTGCTGCTGCTGGCCGACCCGGGCGCGTACGCGCGCCGGTACGCCGCGCCGGACAAGCCCGGCCCGGACCGGGACGCGGCGGCGTGGGAGGTGTCCTGGCCGGACGTCGACACCGGCATGGCGGGGCTGCTGGTGCTGCTGGCGGCCGTCGACGCGGGGCTGGGGGCGTGCCTGTTCGGGGTGCCGTCGGCGGCGCGCCCGGCGCTGCGGGAGGCCTTCGGGGTGCCGGCGGACCGGCGGTTCGTGGCGGCGCTGACGGTGGGCCACCCGGCGCCGGGCGAGGCGTCGCGGCCCTCGCGCCGGCACCGGCGGACGGTGGCCGACGCGGTGCACGAGGGCCGGTTCGGCGTGCCCTGGACCGGCTGAGGCCCGGCGGGGCGGCAGAATGGGTGACCGTGCCCAGCAGCAGAACCGCTCCCCCGCCGTCCGACGTCCCCGAACGGATCGTCGACATCGACGTCGAGCAGGAGATGCAGGGCGCGTTCCTGGAGTACGCCTACTCGGTCATCTACTCGCGGGCGCTGCCCGATGCCCGCGACGGCCTGAAGCCGGTCCAGCGCCGGATCCTGTACATGATGCAGGACATGGGGCTGGTCCCCGCCCGGGCGCACGTGAAGTCGGCCCGCGTGGTCGGCGAGGTCATGGGCAAGCTGCACCCGCACGGCGACGTCGCGATCTACGACGCCCTGGTCCGCCAGGCGCAGCCGTTCACGATGCGGCTGCCGCTGGTCGACGGGCACGGGAACTTCGGGTCCCTGGACGCCGGCCCGGCCGCGCAGCGGTACACCGAGGCGAGGATGGCGCCCGCCGCGCTGCTCATGACGACGGGGCTGGACGAGGACGTCGTCGACTTCGTCCCGAACTACGACGACCGGCTGAAGGAACCCGGGGTCCTGCCCGCGGCGTTCCCGAACCTGCTCGTCAACGGGGCCAGCGGGATCGCGGTCGGGATGGCGACGAACATGCCGCCGCACAACCTCGTCGAGGTCGTCAACGCGGCGCGGCACCTCATCAAGCACCCGGGCGCGGACCTGCCCGCGCTGATGCGGTTCGTGCCGGGCCCGGACTTCCCGACCGGCGGGCGCGTGGTCGGGCTGGAGGGCATCAAGGACGCGTACGCGAACGGGCGCGGGACGTTCCGCACCCGGGCGACGGTGAAGATCGAGAAGATCGGCCGCCGCCAGGGCATCGTGGTCACCGAACTGCCCTACGGCGTCGGCCCCGAGCGCCTCGTCGAGAAGATCGCCGACAACGTCAAGAACAAGCGCCTGCAGGGCATCGCCGACGTCACGGACCTGTCCGACCGGCACAAGGGCATGCGGCTGGTCATCGAGGTCAAGAACGGTTTCGTCCCCGAGGCGGTGCTGGAGCACCTGTACCGGCTGACGCCGATGGAGGAGACGTTCGGCATCAACAACGTCGCCCTCGTCGAGGGGCAGCCGCGCACGCTGGGGCTGAAGGAACTGCTCGAGGTGTTCATCGGGCACCGCGTGGACGTGGTGCGCCGCCGGACGCAGTTCCGGCTCGACAAGGCGCGCGACCGGCTGCACCTGGTCGACGGCCTGCTCCTGGCGATCGTCGACATCGACGAGGTCATCGCGATCGTCCGGTCCTCCGACGACGCGGCCTCCGCGCTGGCCCGCCTGGTGGAGCGGTTCTCGCTGTCGGAGGACCAGGGCCGGTACATCCTGGACATGCAGCTGCGGCGGCTGACGAGGTTCTCCCGGCTGGAGCTGGAGCGCGAGCAGGCCGAGCTGCGGGCCGTGATCGCCGAGCTGGAGTCGATCCTGGCCGACGAGACGAAGCTGCGGACGCTGGTCAGCGACGAGCTGGGGCAGGTGGCCGCCGAGCACGGCACGCCGCGCCGGACGGTGCTGCTGACGTCCTCGGGCCCCTCCCCCGCGGCGGCGGCGACCCAGCTGGAGATCGAGGACGACCCCTGCTGGGTCCTCATGAGCTCGGCGGGCCTGCTGGCCCGCACGAGCTCGGTGGAACCGCTGGGGACCGAGGGCCGGCGCTCGCGGCACGACCTGGTCGTGGCGGCCGCCCCGGCGACGGCGCGCGGTGACGTGGGGGTGCTGACGTCGGCCGGCCGGCTGGTGAGGGTCTCGGTGCTGGAACTGCCGACGCTGCCGCCGGTGGCGGGGCGGCCGAACCTGTCCGGCGGCACGAGCGTGAAGGAGTTCGTGACGTTCGGCAAGGGCGAGCGCGCGCTGACGGTCGTGCCGATGCCGGTGGCCGGCGTGGAGGACCCCGACGACCCGGGTTTCGCGCTCGCGACGGCCACGGGCGTCGTCAAGCGCGTCGTGCTCGAACCGCTCGGCAGCAAGCCCGAGGTGGACGTGATCGCGCTGAAGGACATCACGGCGCGGCAGAAGGACGAGGTCGTCGCCGCGGTGGCGCTGTCCACCGGCGAGGAGGAGCTCGTGTTCATCACGACCGACGCGCAGCTGCTGCGGTTCCCGGCCTCGCTGGTGCGCCCGCAGGGCCGGGGCGCGGCGGGGATGGCGGGCATCAAGCTGTCGGCCGGGGCGCGGGTGGTGGCGATGACGGCGGTCGCGCCGGACGCGGCCGACCCGGTGGTCGTGACGATCGCCGGGGACTCCGCCGGCGGCGCCTCGCAGGTGGGGTCGGCGAAGGTCACCCCGCTGTCGGAGTACCCGCCCAAGGGCCGCGCCACCGGCGGGGTGCGCTGCCACCGGTTCGCCCGCGGGGAGGACACCCTGCTGCTGGCGTGGGCCGGGGCGAGCCCGGCCGAGGCGGCGACGTCCACCGGGACGGCGGTCGCGCTGCCGGAGGCCCGAGGCCGGCGCGACGGGTCGGGCACGGCGCTGGAACGGCCGGTCGCCGCGGTCGCGGGACCGCCGCAGACCTGACCCGCCGCACGGGGCGGGGACGGGGGGGTCGGGGGGCGGCCCTCCCCGCCCGGGGGGACCCCGTCCGCCGCTGATGGCGCCGGCGCCCACGCCCCACAGCGCGCGCGGGGACTCCACCCCCGTGGGGGTGT